>CAZRLE010000011.1:0-22054 GCA_964600705.1 uncultured Lachnoclostridium sp.
CGTTGAAGAAGGCGAAACAACTAAAGCTGTTATCAAAGGCACAAAGGGCTACACAATCAAAAAGGTTGTAAGCAAAAATACAGAAGTTGCTACAATCAAGAAAGTTGCTCAGAAAGCAAAGAAGACAAATGTTAAAATTACTGGTGTAAAAGCTGGTGAAGCAGTTGTAAAAGCTGTATTAAAAAAAGGTGACAGTAAAGTTAAACTTAACTTAAATGTTACAGTTGAGTCTGTTGCTCCAGTTGTATCCACAGTTGTAGCATCAACAGAAGAAATGCTTTTAGTTACAGGACGTGGTCTTGCAGGTCTTACAGCAGCAGATGTTGTACTTCCAACAGGATATGCCGTAGAAAATGTAGCTGTTGCTACTGATGGAAAATCTGCAACAATTAAAGTAACTCCTGCTTTTACAGCAGATGTAGATTACAAAGTTTCTGTTAAAGGTACTGAATTCACAGTAAAAGTTGCTACAAAAAATGATTCTGTTGCAACTAAGACAACTGTTTTTGACAGTGCTACAGAAGACCAGTATATGACAGTTAATGTTAACGGAAGAACTTATGCAGCAAACTCTGAATGGTTAAATACAGAAGGTTATACAATTAACTTTACACAGATTGCTAAGAGTGTTGCAACAGCAGATGATTTATTTAATAATAATGAAACAAGTTCTAATACTGGCTTAATTAACAGCGAAATCAGATATGATAATACAACAACTAGAGCTATTAGTGGTGACCAGTCTGTAGTATACACAGTAGATGTGGTTGTATTAAGAGATGGTGAACTTGTAAGCACAGGTAGAGTAGATATTACTGTTGAAGATACAGATTACACTGTTTCTGCTATTGCAAAAGATACATGGACATTAACAGGTACAGCAAAATCTAACTATGCAATGAACAGTAGCACATTACTTGTTGGTGAAACTGCAACATTAAGTTCTCTTGTTGGAACTTACAGAGGTGTAGCTAATTCTGCTTTACTTAGACATGCAGCAACAATTACAACATCAAACAAAAATGTTATTGATGTTAGCGGAACAAACACAATTATTGCAGTTGGTGAAGGTTCTGCAACAATCACAATTGAAGTTGGTGGTGCAAAAACAACTCATGCATTTACTGTAAAAGCTAACACAGTTAGAACACTTAATAAAGTTACACCAGTACTTCCTAATGGTTTAACTACACTTAAATTACATGACTCTGCAACTTATGCATTTGCAGTAGCATATACAGACCAGTTTGGTGATAGCATTGATGCTACTTATGGTGCAGATTTTGCTGCTTATGTCCCAGTAACAAAAGCTTCTGGTAGTGCAATTGCAGTATTAACTACTGTAAGCGGAGCTGGTTCAAAAGCTGAAGTACTTACTGCTACAGCTAACAATGTAGAAGGAAAAGGAACACTCAGATTCTACAATATTACAGATGGTAAAGAATTAACATTAGGTTCTATGACACTTTATACAACAGATGTAGATAAAGTAGACAATGTAATTAAGGTTGAAAAGAGTGTATTCTCTACAGCTACAAACGCAATTTACAATGTAGCAAGATATGATGCAAATGGATACTTCTATGGATATGAAATGACGCTTAATGGTATTAACTGGGATAGTTCTACTACAGGTACTCCTGCAGTGAATGAATATTTCTTTGATGCTTCTGGAAGTGCATTGAAAGATTATGGTATTACAATTACAGTAGGAACAGGTGCTTGTGGTGAAGCAACTGTCGATTTTACAGGAAGTGGTAAAAAAGTATCTTCATCTATTAAAGTTCCACTTTATAAGAAGACAGCTTCCGCAGCAGCATATCAGGATTATGCATTAGCTTCTAATGTAGCAACATCATACGCTAGAGTTACAGCAGTAGCATTTAATGAAGTAGCTACTATTGATTATATCGAAACAGGAATTAATATGATTTTTGAAGCATTAGATGTTCGTGAAACAGATCTTCCTGATACAACTGACACATATCCAGTTGTTTATGGTTTGACAACAAGTCTTGCAAATGATAACTATATTGTTCTTAAAGAAGATATGACAAATGGTGGATATGAAATCGTATCGCTTGCAAATGATTATACTACTGAAACAGTAGTAGGTCGTGTTGTTCTTGAAGTTACAAGTGGAAATATTGTGACAACTGATGGTCGCACAATTGATACAAATGCAACTGCAAATAATAGTGGAACATTAGTAGTTCGTGTAATTGGACCAGATGCAGCAGGTGTTTACACAAATTCAGCATACACTGTAGCAGTAAAAGCATACACTGTAAATGTTAAGTAATTTCATGAAAGATTTTGGATTTTAAATAATTAAACGAAACTCCCGAGCAATTGCCCGGGAGTTTCGTTTAATATGTCAAAATGTATATTTTTTGAACAAGTCGATTTTTAATACTATTTTCCATTAATATAACTATTTACACTTTTAATGATATATTCTGCAGCTAAACACTGTTCTTCTGCTTCATCTTTAGAAGCTAAATAAAAATCATCATAGTCACTAGCTTCGCGTTTCTTCTGTAAACGTCCTAGTTTTTTTCCAACATCCTTCAGGAAAATATCTGTAGCAACATAATTTTTATTAAAGTAGGCCACAGCATCCTTATGCCTTTTAAAATCTATTTCATCTAAAGCCAACACTGCCTTAATTGCATAAAAGGCAGCATAATAACTACGATTGATTGAATCTTTATAATGTTTATTGTCAAAACACAATTTTGCTGTATCCAGGGTTTCTAATGCAGTCTGATAACGATAATTACTCAATTCCTTCTTTTTATCAACCATTTATAACCACCCCTTCATTTTCTACATTTTGATAAAAAGGCAATGCATCAAGCCAATAGATGTAATTTTCTTCATTTTTTATGATAGGTGAAATGTTAATACCAGTTTCTAGTTCTATATCGTAGGCAAGGTCATATATTTCATTTTCCACTTGTTTTATATCCGCATCCGACAGCTTTACAAGTATCATAATATCAATATCTGAATTTGGCTTAAAATCTCCTCTGGCATAAGAGCCATACAAAATCACTTTAGATAGCCTGTCACCCAAAATTCTTTTAAGTTGTGCAGCAAACGAATAAACAATATCATGTATTGTATTTGACATACAAATCCCTCCTTGCTATCTCTTAAGATTAGTATATACAAAAATATAACTTTCTTCAATGGATTTGTGGTTCAATTCTTGTTTCAAAAAATATTAATAGTGTACAATAGCAAATTTGAGTTCTTCCATACCACATTTGATACTGAATTTATGTTTTTTGCATTTTTCTATGTATCTACGCTGAAAGGTTCTGCTAATTGTACGTATTTATTTTATCTTTATCAAAACTTGGTACTCTGCGTAGGTCATCTCTTTTAATATTCTCAAATGCAAGTATTCCAGATTATCAGATAATGCCTTTACAATACAGTTTGACATAAATCCTAGTGCAAGAATTATTACCAGTGAAGAACAAAACATTGTAAATGTTAAATCTGCAATATTATCTGCCAAAATACCAAGTAGGAATGAAATAACAATGGGAATCCATTCCTTAAAATCTGCGACTAGCTCTTTAAAGGCATTTTTTACTAATAACCACAAGGACATTTCTTCATTATTGATAAGATACACTTTTGCTAATTCAAAACCGCCTTCAGACTTAGGATAACCCATCTCATTTATAACTTCTTCAATTTTTAAGGCAACTGCTCTATACTGATTCTCCTTTTTCTTTAGATTCTTTTTTTCATATTTTCTGAAATTACCAAACCCTGATTTGATAAATTTTATTTTATTTTTCTTTTTAGTCATTCTATCAATATCCCTTCAAATAATTTTTATGATACTGGAAATTGTCAACCCATTCCTTCGTAAAAGCAAATTCTCTGATCTGCTATTAACCGGTATACCATAAGAGATATAAAACAGTCAAGGAAATGTACACGGATATGGGACTCTGTCTGTAAGTATACTAGACGTGCCCGGAAATTCGTTTTCATAATACGGAAACATTCTTCAATTTCCCAACGTTTTTATTGATGCAGATGATTTTTTACACTTATATCATCAAGATTTGTACATAGTGCATAGAAACCGTCATAACGTTCTTCTTCCAGAATAACGGCAGTATTAAGGGAAACGATTTCCTCTGAGCCGATTTCCCCATCTGCCGTAACTTTTTCCCTTGATATAAAACGGTGGGGATCATTCTGGTTTTTCAGTGGTGTCCATTTCTGGGTGATGTTTCCAGATGCTAAATACAGCATTTTCCCAGAGAGGCATCACTTGGAAAGACACTTTTTGTTACCTTCCGGTACTGGCGGTTTAACCCTTCTATGATATTGGTTGTATACATAATTCGTCTGATTTCATCTGAAAACTGGAAAAAACTGCTCGCATCTTCCCAGTTATTCTCCCAGTTACTGATGGCATACGGATATTTTCTGCCCCATGTTTTTTTTACTGTTTCCAGTTTTGCAAGAAAGATTTAAGGATATCCTGCAGGAACTTATGGAAGCGGAAATAGATGCTACCTTTGGGTATGAGAAAAATGAAAAAGGTAATATCGTTTCAACAAACAAAATGGTTATTCTACTAAAACTCTAAAAAGCCAGTATGGTAAATTTCCCATTGATATACCCAGAGACCGCAATGGTGAATTTGAACCAAAACTGATACTGAAATACCAAAAGGATGTGTCCGGTATAGAAGAAAAAGTGATTTCCCTGTATGCACACGGAATGAGTACAAGAGATATACACGACCAACTTTAGGAACTGTATGGAATTGAACTGTCTTCTGAAATGGTCAGCAAAATAACAGACCAGCTTCTTCCTGAAATAAAAGAATGGCAGTCAAGATTGCTGAATCCTGTTTATCCGTTTGTATTTATGGACTGTATTCATTATAAAATCCGTGAGGATGGACGTATTTTAAGTAGGGCTGCCTATGTAGTTATGGGTGTTACCATTGACGGATACAAAGATATCCTGAGTATTACAGTTGGTGCAAATGAAACTTCGAAATTCTGGCTTGGAATGCTGAATAACCTTAAAAACAGGGGAATAAAAGAACTTCTGTTTTCTGTGTAGACGGACTTGCAGGATTTAAGGATACAATCCACGCTGTTTTTCCGGATGCACAGATCCAGCGGTGTGTCATCCATATACTTCGGAACTCTTTCAAATATGTAAGCTACAAGGATTTAAAGAAATTTGCTGCTGATTTTAAAAATGCATATAATGCTCCAACAGAATCAGCCGCCCTTTGAGATAAGCATAGACATCTGCTACATTTGTAAAGTTGTTATCTGCAATAATCTGTCGAAGTTGTTCCTTTGCAATTGCCATCAAAATACTCCTTTTCGATAAGAATTGTCATATCGTAATTCTTACCAAAAAGGAGCCATTTATTTCCAAAGACACAAAGTTTTTTACACTACCGTCTCTTTTATATAGAAGGAGCTATTGCTCCATAAATAATTACTTATCTATTTTGCAATAGCTCCTTTATAAAAAGTTGTCTATTTTATTAATTTAGTATACTTAAAAATATTTTAGAAATTTTTCATTTTAAATTATTCAGCAGCAACTACATCAACTTTAACTGTTGCAGACATACCATTGATTGTAGCTGTAACTTTGAATGTAGAACCAGCTTCTGCAGTAAAGCTTGCCGCATTAGTAGCATTATTCTTAACTACAAGTTCTTTTCCATTTGCATCTGTACCAGCAACTGTATACTTAATGCTTCCAGCATCTACTGTAGCACCACCGTACTGGCTAACACATACAAATAACGTTTTAAATAAGTCTTTATCAGCAAGACCTTCGCCACGTGTTGTTTTAGATGTCTTAGCATAGTCATATGTGTAAAGTTCTGTTGTGTATGCTGCAATGTTAGAATATTTGTATTCTTTAGTTAATACAACAGGACCATCAACTGTATCAACAGTCACTTCAAGTGTACCATCTAAAACTACATTTCCAACTTTATCTTTATCGCAACTAGAATATCCTGTGTTTCCAGTGATTACATACTGACCATCAACGTCAGGAATTTCTACTTTCTTTCCACCAACAGTACCAACAACAGTTAACTTATCAAGATTGATTGCAGAAGATGTTGCTGCACCATAAGCAGTATCTGCATAAATCTGGTATCCATCGTTAATAGTAAGAGAAAGGTTAGTTGCCTTATATGGATTTACTACATAATAAGTTACTTCATAAGGTTTTTCCTGAACATCTAATTTAAAACTAACTTTTGTATTTTCTCCTTCTATAAGAGTATCAGGAGTAATTACATATTTAGTTTCTCCTTCTTCTTCAATAGAAAGACCATCAGCAGTAGGTTTTTCTAATCCTGCATAATCTTCAAATAAAGCTGCACTTAATGTATTGCCATACTGGTCTTCCACAAGAATCTGGGCTTTCTTTAATGTGATTGAACCATTTATTGCAACTGCTGTATATGCCTTAGAATTAAGACCAACCACTGCAACTGCTTCCTGTTCTTCAAATACTGTAAAGTTTACAGTCTTAACAAGGTAATCAGAAACAACCTTTTCATTTGCTGTAATAACAATTGTTCCAATAGACTTTTCTTTATTATTGTCAGTATTTGTGAAAGTCATACCTGGTGTATAAATTAATTTTGCTGTTCCATCTGTCTGAACTTCCCACTTGATTTCATCAGTGTTAAATGCAACAGTATCTGCTAATTTATTGTAAGCAGTAATTTCTTCACCATTTACATCAATAACTTCAAAACCTAATTCATTTTCTGTTTTGTTATAAATAGTATCGTTAGCATAGATATTTACAGACTTAACTACAACACCATCTTCTACAGTAAAGTTGAAGTTTCCAAGTAAACCGGCATTTTCATTAACAAATGTAAAGTAGAAAGTACCAACAGAAATAGTTTTATCGTTACCTTCATCATCTAATGCTGCAAGGAAAGGAATAGCAATATAATCTTCGTCACCAATTTCGATGTCTTCCCATTCATCTGCAATAGCTACATTTGTTGTACCTGCAACAAAGTTTGGAGCAATTTTCATACTAGCAAGATCTTTTATATCTAATACATTATCATACTGGTCTTTAATCTGAACAGCTAAAATGTAGTTAGTTGGTTTGCATCCTCTGTACATATTTGCTTCTGTTAAAGTATCTGCATTTAAAACACCTAATGTAGTCATAGATGTTGCTGTAGCCTTAGATGATAATACTACATTAGCAGTAGTTGTAAGACCTTTTGAGCTGTCAACAAGAGTGATAGTACCTTCTGTACCAACAATCTTTAAGATATCTGCATCAATAACAACTGTAACTGTACCATTATCTTTAGCAGTAGCCGCATCATCTGTCCAAGACTTACCAAAAGTGGAAGCAGCAGTTACATTACCAGGCTGTGCCATTCTTTCACCATACTGGTTTAATACTTTGTAAGAAATAGTAGCAACCAAATCATCCTGGTCGTTATCACTATTGTAATCTGCATCTAAGTCATCCTTTTTTTCTTCACCACAAATAACTAATGAATTTCCAATAACTTCAATTGTTGTAGCTGTTTCATCTGTAACAGTTACAGAACCTGATAATTCACCAACTGCTACATCATATGTTCCAGCTGTTAACTTAGCATTCATAGTAAGAACTACAGATTTAGCATCTTCAGCCCATTTAGCTGTAAAAGCAGGTGTTGTTGTTCCTTTTTTTACTACTACTTTAGATGCTGTATCCATAGCACCTGTAAATGTTACAGTGATTTCTTTAGCACCTGTAGCTTCTACAGATTTAAGTGTAGCAACCTCTTCCTTAGCTGTAACTTCAACAGCTAATTTAGCTTTAACTTTGCTGTCGCCTTTCTTTAATGTAGCAACAACCTTTGTTTCACCAGCTTTAACACCAGTTACTTTAACGTTTGTTTTCTTTGCTTTCTGAGCAACTTTAGAAATTGTAGCAACTGTTTCATCTTTGCTTACAACTTTCTTAACTGTCCAGCCCTTTGTCTTCTTGATAACAGCTTTAACTGTTTCGCCTTCTTCAACGGAAACAGAAGCTGTCTTGAATGCTGGTTTTGTAGCAGCGGAAGCTGGTACGTTAACAGATGTAACTGCCATAACCATAGCAAGACCAAGAGCTAATTTCTTTACGAAATTCTTCTTCATTTTTCTTCCTCCTTAAAAATTTAGGTTAATGTTATACCTCGATTTCTGCTCTTTTGAATAACTTATTCTCATGGAATAAAAAGAATATTCTTGGGGAAAATATGTAATAAGAACCCCCTTTTTATCAAAAGGCAAGATATCTAAATATAATCTTTCCAATAACAAGTTGATTATAACAATATCTTTTTCAAAGGTCAAGTGGTTTTCCTAAGAAATTTCATTTTTTATAATCTGTCGCGTTACTCTTCCCCCGACATCTTGTATTGTAGGATTATATTCCTTCAAAGATGTTGTCATCTAATCTGATGTGATGCAATCACTTTTTCCTTAACATCTTTGTTGTACCTATAAAATACCCTTTGATTATGGCAAAATTATGTCACCTCATTGTCATTTTTGGATTATTTTGCGTATATTTTTGCGACAATTAGGTAAATTTGAACTTTTACAGACATCTGTTCATCTTTCGTGGGCATTTACCTTCTAAAGTGCACCTCAACTCTAACATTAACTCTTTTTCCTTTCTATCTGTAAATATAAAAGGAAAGTCCCTTGGTATTCCAAAGAACTTTCTCCTTTATCTTAATTGCCTTATGTAATTATAACCCTAATATCCTTTCCACTGTCTCCTGCATCTCTGTTTTATCACAAACTGTATCATGAAGGATTGGAGCTGTTCTAATATCTTCGATTGCCTGTGGAACTTTTACTTTAGAAAGTTTCTCAAGCTCATCGACTAATTCGAAGTCACCCATTGTGTCATACTTTTTATCAATAGCGTTCATAACGCTTCTTGTAAATTTGTATGGGCTGGCTGTGGATGCGATTAACATCTTTGAATCCTCATTTGTGTTCTTTCTATATGTATAGGACACGCTTGCTGCTACCGCTGTATGGGTATCGATGATGTAGCCTGTCTTGTCATAAATGTCTTTGATGACTTTGGCTGTTTCTTCTTCGGAAGCGTATCCTCCGGCAAAATCTTCGAGGGATGCTTTCATTTCTTCTGTAATGGTATATGCCCCCTGCTCGGTTAAAGCTTTCATTAAGTCTTTGCATTTATCACCATCGTTTCCGGCAATGCGGTAGATTAATCTTTCTAAGTTACTGGAGATTAAGATGTCCATGGATGGTGAGCTTGTTAATATGAAGTCTCTATTCTTATCGTAGGTTCCTGTCTGGAAGAAATCGAACAGGACTTTATTTTCATTGGAAGCACAAATAAGTTTTCCAAGTGGCACTCCCATGTTCTTTGCAAAGTAAGCGGCAAGGATATTCCCAAAGTTACCGGTTGGTACGGTTACATTAAGAAGTTCATCTTCTTTCAGAACACCTTCCTTTAATAATCTTGTATAAGCATATACATAGTAAACAACCTGTGGCACTAATCTTCCGATGTTAATGGAGTTAGCGGAGGAGAACTGATAGCCTTTGGCTGCCATACGCTCTGCAAGCTCTTTGTTGTTGAACATCTGCTTCACGCCATTCTGGGCATCATCGAAGTTTCCTTTGATTCCTACTACGGTTGTGTTGGCACCTTTCTGTGTGAGCATCTGTTTTTCCTGAATCACGCTTACCCCGTCTTTTGGATAGAATACGATGATACTTGTGCCTTCTACGTCGGCAAATCCTGCTAAGGCTGCCTTACCTGTATCGCCAGAGGTTGCTGTGAGGATTACGATTTCGTTCTGTACATTATTCTTACGAGCGGATGTGGTAAGCAGATGTGGCAGGATGGATAATGCCATATCTTTAAATGCGATGGTGGAACCATGGAATAATTCTAAATAGTACATACCATCTGCTTCTTTGATTGGTGCAATTTCCGGTGTATCGAATTTCTCATCATAAGCTTTGTTGATGCAATTCTTTAATTCTTCTTCTGTAAAATCATCAAAGTAAAGCTTCATTACTTCATAAGCTACCTGCTGGTAGTTCATTTCTGAAAGCTGCTTTAAGGATTTATCTAAGGCTGGTATCTGAAGTGGCACAAATAAACCGCCGTCATCTGCCAGACCTTTTAAGATTGCTTCGGATGCTGTCACTGTTTTATCGTTGCTTCGTGTACTCTTGTATAATAAACTCATGGTCGTTCCTCCATCCTATAACTTTTTAGCAAGTATAACACATTGTTTTTACTTTAACAAGGTTAAATTCACGTAACTTATCCCTATTTACACCTTATCAATTGTATGTTATGCTTTTTACGTTGCCACCTCTATACCGGCGCAGGAAGGAGGTGTGTCCTTTTGAACGAAATACTTACAGCTTTCATTGTCTCTATCGTGGCAGGTATAGTTTGCCACTATATTTGCAAATGGCTGGATAGAGATAACCAAGGCAACCAGCCTGAGGAATAAGCCACCTTTGCCAAAACGGAATAAAAAAACCCACGAGCTCGCACCTCGTGGGTTTTTGTTGTCCTTATGAACTTACTTACTGCTTTCTGCCTACTCACATTATATCATATGCTTTCAGCTTTTACAAGTATTCCTTATTTTTTCCACTTTTACTCTTTACTTAAAGAACTCATGTGTTCCATGTGTAAGTACTTTTGTCAGGTTATTATCGAACCATCTTGCATTTTTTGAGCTCGCCTGACGTCTTGACATAAAATATAAAGCACCCTGTGATTCGTCTTCGCCATTCAATACGCGTTCTACTGCTTCTCTTGTTTCATCTGTAATAGATACTCTGTAGTATCTTCCATCTGCAAGTGGAGAGAACTGGTATGTGCTTCCTTTTCTCTGGTACACAACGCCTTCTACGCTGTCTGGGAATTCATCACTGTCAACTCGATTTAAAATGACATTTGCAACTAACATCTTACCTTTGATGTCTTCTCCTGTTGCTTCTGCCTCTACTATTCTTAATAACGCATTTTTATCTGTTTCAGATAATTTAATTCTTCTCTCTTCTAATTCTTTCGCAATTCTTGCTTCTAATTCTACTTCTGCAAGTTCAACAGCAAGTTCGTTCTGCATTGCTGCAACGCTTTCGTCGAAGCTTGCCATTGTTTCATCACCGAGTTGTACTTGTGCCACCTGTGCGTTTGCTTCTTCCATTGTATCCAGTGTGTTTGTTTCTGCAGCTGTTGCTGTCTGAACTACTTCACCTGTCTTGGCATAGACCATATTGTCTGGGTCAAAATTTGCCTGGACTTCCACAACCACTACCACTGCCATTACCATAGCCATACCAGCTAAGATTCCTTTAGCAAGCTGTGTTTTGATTTCTGGAAGAAACCATGGTACATTTTGCATAATATACTTCCTCTTTCCTGAGCCTGTTGCTCATAATAATCTAGTGCGGTTTCATTCGACATCTGTTTACAAACCGCTGTTTTCTAGGGACTCTTGCATTATATCATCGTTTTTTTCGGTGTCAACACAGTTTCTGCAAGTTTGGAACATACGGCATTAGTCAACTCCCATTTTTTGGAAGTCCATGTCAATATCCCACAAAATCATTTTTGTTTTCTTGAAGTTTTTTGTTCCATTTTTCCCAAAGCCTGAAAACCTAATTGTTACAGATTTATTAACTATTTTTGACCAACTTTTTGCATTTATTCAGATAAACGCAAATTTAGAGGTGGTTTCATCGACTTTTTTTCACATTTTATGTAAAAAAGCCATGCAAAGCAGCCAACATCATGAAGGAACGAAGCGGATTCGAGGTGGCTAATGACTCTTATCATGGTTAATAGATGTATAAGTATACAGGATACATGGAGGTTATACACAATATTCAAGACAAAAGTTCTTGTGGAGAGGTTGGCTCATTGGTATTTGTATGGTATACTTCTACTAGTGTGCTTTATTATATTATGATTAAATGACTATATTTTCGATATACTATTATAATAGGAAGGAAGGGCTTTCTTATGACTTTACTGCCAGGTGTGTATTCTGCCAAAAAGAAGGACGGCACTTTATATTATCGTAGCTCTATTACTTATAGAAATAAACACATCAGCTTAGGAAGCTTTCCTACAGAAGAAGCTGCTCACAAGGCATATTTGGAAGCTGATAGACTGGTTAAGAATCCTGACATTTCCCTAGAAGGTGATTTCGATGAAGAGTCTCCTCTTCCTTTCGAGAAATGGGTGGTGCTCATCAACTTCCGCGACAACCAGATGTATATTAAGACTCCTATTTATATGAAGAATCGTTACTTTTTATATTATCTGGACCGCCAGACTGTCCTCAAATTTGCTGTTGATGACTTGTTCTTTTATGCCACCCACAAGATTATGCGCCGTGGCGGTCATTTATTTGTGGCTGATTTTGGTATGCAGATTAATATACTATCCCGTTATGGGATTAAGAGCTTTGGTGTGCCGGGGCGTGATTATCTTTTTGTAAATGGAGATTCTTATGATTTCCGCTATGAAAATATTAAGGTTATTAACCACTATAATGGCGTCCTAAAGGAAACGAAAAATGGTTTTCCTGTCTACACTGCCAAAATTCATATCAATGGTGATTATATAATAGGAAGATACTCGACTGAAGCTGAGGCTGCCATTGCCTATAATAAGGCGGTAAAAATCCTGCGCGAAAAGGGTGTATCAACTAATTTTGTCAGAAATTATGTGACGGAGCTTACTAAGGATCAGTATGCGAAGGTTTATGAAGAGGTTAAGATTTCGAAGAAGATTGTGAATTATACTCCACTCTAGAAATCACTTTAACTCTATAGAATGAAATTTCCCAACTTTTCACCCTGATTCTAATAATTTTATAAATATTTTCAAAAAACTCTATCTTTTTTTGAAAAGTTATGTTATGATAATTACAGATTTTTCTTCTTCCATTTTCATAGTTATAATTTTAAACCCTCAAGTCATCGGAAAACTTGAGGGTTTTTTATTATGCCGGGGGCATCTTTATCTTCTAACTTCTATCTTTCTTTTTCTTAAGAAGTGCTGCTGTATCCAGCATTTCACGCTTGTTCTCGGATTTACGGCTTTCAGAGGTTTTAATATTTTTGACCTCTTCCTGCTTATCTGATGCTTCTTCAGCTGCCTTACGCTGTACCTGTGGCTTTTCTGCTCTTACCTCTTCTTTTGGGACAGACTCATTCCTTCTTGCTTCCTTGGGTTCCATTGTCTTGCTTTTTTTCTTCTTTGTACCTACTACCTTCTGAATTTCAGCAAACACAGCTGTTTCCTCATTCTTTCTCAATCGCTTCAAGACTTCCAGCCTTCTCACATCCAGTCTCTTCCACACAATTACTGCCATGAACAGAAGTACTGCTGCCAACAGAAAATAGGTTGCCAGTGAACGTTTGGAATCGGTATGTTTTACGCTCTTTTCGAAGATTCCTTTTGGTTCTTCGATAAAGGTTCCGCTGGTTTCTTTCACCCACTCTTCTAAAAGCCCGTTATCTTCGGCGATTCGGTATTCGCTGGAGTACTGAACGGCAGTGGCTGTATTTTCAATTGAGACAACTTCGCCTTCTTCTCTCTGGGTGACGTTTATGCTGTATACTCCGGTATCTTTGGTTACGAAGTTTCCTTCAAATACACCTGGACTGGTTGGATTCAGCACTACTTTTTGGCTGTTACCCTCCTCATCGGTTGCTACGACTTCTACACTTGTTGCTTCATTATAGCTTTCTGTCGTGTAAGTAATCTGAGTTCCTGAGCCTCTTTGCTCTATGGAAAGGTCATTTCCTGTTGCGCTCATGCTGGTCATGGTATACTCGATAATGTTTTTCCAGAATAGCGGATAATCGCTCCATGCCGCGTAATTGGCGGTCCAGTTATTTTCTCCATCGGAGTTAAATGCCACTGTCTTGCCAAGCCCATACTGCCATGAGGTAAGAATTGGGTCTTCCTTTTCTGACATCAGATGTAGGGTTGCAAGTTCTTTCTTAGTCGAGGCAATGTAGCCATACATAACCGGCAGCCCATCCTCTACCACTCCATCTAACATATCCTTCTGTGCAGTGCGGATTGGTGTAAATGGCTCATTTATCAGGTAAGAATTTACCGAAAGATAGATTTCCTTAGCGAAAATTCTAGGAATATCCGTATCAATATCCGTATAATAGATTCTTCCCTTTCCTTCTTCTGCCAAATATTCCAATAAAAAGGCATCTGCACCATCTCCTACTGCCACGGTTGACAGGGTGATTCCACTTTGGTTCAAATCTTCTAACAAATCCTCATACTGGTTAAAGCCATCCTGTCCGTCTGTCAAAAGGATGATGTGCTTTAATTTAGCATTGCTTTCTTTTAACTTTTGGCATGCCGCATCTACCGCAGGGTAAATGCTGGTTCCACCACCTAATCCAATGGAATAAATCGCATCTTCCAGACTTTCTCTGTCTGTTGCAGTTGTCATTGGCACAACCCACTCATAGCTGGATTCAAAGGCAATTACGCCGATTTCGTCGGTTTCACGAAGGGTATCTAATGCCGCTACTGCTGATTCTTTGGCAAGTTCTAACTGGTTATAGAACTCATTGCCACCTGCCATACTGCCTGAGCGGTCGATTACAAGGGCAACTGCCATCTTTGGCACTTCTTTCTCTCCCTGCAAATCCATATAGACCGGAAGTACTTTTTCCAGCACACTTCCTCTATAATTTCCAAGGGCAAAGCTGTTGTCACCGCCAATTGCCACAAGCCCACCTGCATAATCGCGGACATAAGCTTCGATATTACTCATAAATCCTTCTGGCAAATCGTCTGCGTGAACATTTAACAGCACAACGCTCTTATATTGGTTCATTTCCATTATGGTTCTTGGCGCTGCCCCTGGGACTGCAAGCTGGTAATTAATATTAGCTGCGGCAAGAATTTCTTCCATTGCTGCAGAAGTTCCTTCTTTTCCTTCTATCAAAAGAACCTTCGATGGTGCTTCTGCCCTTGTAAATGCCGTATATTCATTATTGATACTCTTGGTATCTTTTGCTGGTTCTATAATAACACGATAGGTTTTAAGTCCATCTGCTTCCTGTACATCCTTAAATACAAATCGGTTGCTTCCTGTCTCAAGCTCCACTTCTCTCTGACTTTTCAATGCATTGCCTGCATAAAGTGAGAGAAGTGCACCTGTTTTTACGTTGCTTTGGATGGTAACTTCTACTTTAAAGGTGTCACCGATGTTGATTTTATCCGGCACCTGAAGATTTTCTACAAATACTTCTTCTCCAATAAGGGATGCCAGCTTCTTTACCTGTACCTGCACATTGCCATTTCGTACTGACTGGGTTACTGCCTTTAAAGAGCCTTCGTTTTCTTTTCCATCGGTAATGAGGACAAGTCGCTTGCCCTCCTCCTCTGGGAATAATGCCAATGCCCCCTGCACTGCCTGCTCCAAGTTGGTTGCTGTTGTAACTGGAACTGTTTCCAGCCCCATAAACAGATTTTTCTCGCTGACAAACTGCTCCACTCTGGAATCTGCCCCAAATGCAATGACTCCGGCTTTATTATCTGTGGGCATTTCCTTTAGGGCGTCCTTTACAAACTGCTCAATCTCCTGCTTCTGTCCCGATACACTGTCGGATACATCTACAAGAAAAATAGTTGTGGTATCCTTATTTCCCATGTTGACGGAAGGATTCCAAATTGCAAGAAGAAGGAGAAGCACTACACTTCCCTGCAGCACCTGTATGGTTCTTCTTCTGCGAATATCTTTTCTTGGAAGCACACCCTGCCCCAAGGTAATGTACCACTCTAAAGCAAGCAGTACTAACACGCAAATGATAAGAGGTGTTCTAAGGTTTACTCCACCATTTGGCACAAATGTACTCTTCTGATTTCCTGCTGCCTCATTGCCGGTTGTGGACTCGATGGTCTCTCCTGTAAATATCACTTCTGCTCCAAAGGTCTGGGATTCCACCACCGGGAAATTCACTGCAAATACTGCTTCTGCCTCTCCCTTCTTTACAGAATACAAGCCTGTTTCCATGGTTTCTTCATATTGCATGATAGATGAAGCACCTTCGATGCGTTCTTCTCTTTGACCTTTTAGAAGTTCTCCACAAATCACAATCTCTTCGTCCGCATCCTGACTATAAATAGCAAGCTTTTCCCCTGCCTCAATAACAGAAGTTCCAATCAGACTTCCTTCCAGACATTCATTTACCAATCCATAAATCAAGATTGGGAATTCTGTCTGCAACGGAAGGTCACTGTGATGAATATCAAATGCTACAACACCAACGCTTCGTCCGGCAGTTTTCCCCACAAAACCGGCACTCGACTCTTCATAGCTTAAGAAGGATTCTGCCCACTCTGGCTCTTCGATTGCTACAATTTCATTGACTCCGAAGGTGAACTCCTCTAAATAAGCAGTCACCACATGTTCTTTTGTGGTAACCCATGCACCTTCTCTTATGCCCTCTACTTTAAATAATCCTTCCACACTTCTTGGTGGATTGAAGAACAAAAGATTTCCTTCCTTAGGAAGGGTGTATGGCACTACACCGTCAAAAATATACAAATCAAAGGCTTCTTCTCCAATGTCTGCCACATTTGGTGTCTTATATATCTCGATATCTGGCAAGGTAGCTATCGCCTTCTCAAGAAATACGTTCTGCTCAGAAACCAGCAAGACCTTCTGTGTACTGCCACCAGAAAGAACGTCAAATGCTACATTATCCTCTACCAGACTGTCTGCTTCGTTAAGCTCTGCCCGAATTACAGATGCACTGCTGTCCATATCTTTAAAATAAACAATCTCACTTTCACCCGGCTTTAGCACCTTTTCTGCTATCTCTCCTGTCTGCTCACCCAGTTCCTTTACTTTAGAAAGTGTATCATCCAGATATAGATTGATTTCTGCCTTAGCAGGCTCATTCCCTGTGTTAGATACCTTTATAAGTACCGTAAGACTTCCATCATTTTCTCTTTTGTGGCTCACATAATCTACACTTACATTAGTGCCTTTGGTATTAAGATTTACGATTTCCCCTTGCAGTTTACCGATATCCAAAGAGGAGTCAGTAAAAAACACCGCCTGGTAATTCTCAAGCCCAGAGGCTACCGATTCAGTCAAATTAACTGCCACATCCAGAGTCCCTTTACAGTCCGTTCCTTCTATTTCCTCGATAACACGCTTTATCTCTGCTTTATCACTGCTGTTGCTAAGAAGCACACTGGCTTCTCTTCCACCTGTAATTAAACTGATTCTCACATCCGAAGGCAGCTTTTCCACGTAAGACTTTGCCTGCTCCTTTGCTGCCTCCAGTCGGGTTATGTCTCCCTCGTAAATGCTATTCATACTTCCACTGTGGTCAATCACCAGAAGAACATTCTGATAATCCGTACCGCCTTTGGTCAGATACGGTGAAGTAAGTGCCAGTATCAAAAGCGCCATTGCTGCAATCTGCAAATACATTAGCAGATTGTTTTTAAACTTCTCCCATGGGGTAGAAGCCTGCAAATTCTTATAAACCGCCTTCCACAAGTAAAGAGAAGATACCCTTTCCTCTTCCGCCTTCTGCTTTAATAAATATAAAAGGACAATGGCTGGTATAAGTATTAGTAATGCCAACGGCCATGCATATAATAATCGCATCACATTGCCCTCCTTTCCTGTTTCTATTTTTGAGTTTTTGTATTTTATAACTTCACATAACAAAAGCTATGTTTTTGTATATGATTTTTTCGTACCACATTTCTAACAACAGGTTTTATGTCATGGAAGTTTACTTGCAACCTTACAGGCTCTAGTACATCTAAGGACTTCTGAAGTTTGACACACAAGCACCTGTTCCATTGCTTTGATTATGCCCCGCGCGAAACGAAAACTCACAGGAGGAAGTAGCTCATGGTCCTCGTAGCGGGCCTTTGTGCACACCGGTCCTTAGTGTCACGAAGTTGGTATGGTAAAGCCGTTTATACTGACGCCGTGACACTTAGTACCGCTGTAGTGCACAAGTGCAGCGGGAGCAGCCGCGAGAGGACCTGAGACTACTAACCTCCTGTTCAGACACGTTTACACGGGGCATTGCAATGAACAGGTGCTTGTGTTTACAAAATACCAGAAGTCCAGATGTACTGAGCCTTACGTTGTCTATCGTAAACTTCCATGACACAAAGCCTGTTTGAGAGAACTATATAGACGAAAAAATCACATAAAACTTTTCTCATAGCTTTTGTTATGTGAAGTAAAATACAAAAACTCAAGCTTTTACTTCACTCCAAACTGCCCCGCATATATTCCTTTATACATAATAGCATCCAGTGCTTCTTCTGTGGTAACTGGAATGTAATGTGCCTGATATTTCTTACAAATACGCTCCATATTACTCTTTAGTTCCTTTAAAGTGCGGTCATATTCTTTTAATGCGTCCATGCTCATGGTGACCTTCATACGGTTATCGTTCTCCATATCTAAAAGTTCCAATGTGCCTTCTCCCAATGGATTTTCTTCCTCTGCTGAAAGGACTTGGAATAGGATAACTTCCTGCTTATGGAAACGCAGGTATTTTATTAATTCTTCTAAATAATCGCCTTTTCGCTGTTCTGATTCGACACCCGCATTTCCAGTTATTCTATCCTGTTTCCTATTCACTTTGTCTGATGTCGGTTCTGAGTCCTGTAAAAAGTCGGAAATCAGTACTACAACTCCTCTCTGCTTGAATGGCATGGTTTTTAATGCTTTTGTTAAATGGGTTTCTCCGTGAAATTCCATTCTTTCCAGCTCTGTAAGAAGCTTTGGAAATGCCTGCCTTCCGGTCATTCCTTTGGTAGTCACTGCTTTTTCTCCATAGAGGGAGGTAAGGTATACTCTGTCCAAGTTGTTAAGTACCATATATGAAATCATGGCTGCGATTCGTCTTGCCTGAATGGACTTATTCTTTGTTCCAAAGTCCATAGACTTACTGCAATCTAAGATTACGTGGAACAATCCTTCTTTTTCTTCCATAAATTCTTTGATAAAAAGCTTATCCATTCGGCCATACACGTTCCAGTCGATTCTTCGGATATCATCACCGGGAATATATTCACGAAAATCTGAAAATTCAACGCTATTTCCTTTGGCACTGGACTTTCTTTGTCCGCCCATTCCTGCATTCAGGCGCATTCGGGTTATCATTTTCATAGTATTTAATTTACTAAAAAAATCACTGTCGAATATCTTTTCTTCCACAAGCTCACCTGCCTTTTCGCTTTCTATCCACAACGTTTCATTCTATTCCACTCAAAATGCTTCTATCCTCTCATAGCTTTGCGGTCCTACAGCACCTTTGTCTTAACTTCCTTTATCACTTCTGCAATAATGTCATCTGCCTTAATTCCTTCGGATACGGCATCAAAGTTTGGAATCATTCTGTGTCTCAGTACCGGATATGCCACAAAGTCCACATCTTCAAAGGATACATTCATTCTTCCTTCTAACAGGGCTCTTGCCCTTGCTGTACGAAAAATAGCCTGTGCTCCACGAGGGCTGGCTCCATTGGCAATGTACTTTTTCGCTGTTTCTGATGCTTCCGGCACTTCCGGATGGGTTGCTACCACTAAGGATAGTGCATAATCCTTTACTGCTTCTGCCATTGGTACTTCTTTGATGATATGGCGCATCTCCATAATTTCTTCTGCAGTCAAAATAGCTTCTAACTCTGTTTTCTTATTAGTCACCGTAATTTCCATAATCTCTTTTAATTCTTCTAAGCTAGGAAATTCCACATTCAACTTAAAGAGGAAACGATCCAACTGTGCCTCTGGGAGTGGATACGTCCCTTCATTTTCGATTGGGTTCTGAGTTGCTAATACCATAAATGGCTGTGGAAGCTCATAAGTTGTCTTTCCAACAGTTACAGTCTTTTCCTGCATGGCTTCTAAAAGCGCCGACTGGGTTTTTGGAGTTGCACGGTTAATTTCGTCAGCTAGTAAAAGATTCGTAAATACAGGACCCTTCTCAAACTGAAATACGTTCTTATCCTGTTCACGAATAATCAGGTTCGTTCCAGTTACATCCGCAGGCATAAGGTCCGGTGTAAACTGGATACGCTGAAAGCTAAGATTTAACACCTTAGAAACCGCCTTTACAAGCTGGGTCTTTCCAAGCCCCGGCACACCTTCCAGTAATACATTTCCATCCGTAAGAATCGCAAGCATAACCTGACGGATAATGTCCTTCTGCCCAATAATCGCTTTACCAATTTCCTGCTCACAGCTTAAAGTTTTCTCTATAATTTCCGTAATTTTATCCTGTTCCATATCGTACATCCTTTCTATTTATTTTCGCTACCCAGAAGCCTGCTCTGATATGTCACGGCTAACTGTTATCCACAGGGGGCGTTATAAGGATATGTCAAACAAAGACGACTTAAAATCCAAAAGATTTCGGAGTCTTTGTTGACATACCTTATCAGCCCCATCCGTTTATCTTAGCAGGCTTCGTCCGTCATTGATTTATACCTTCAAAATATTGTTTAACAACATCTTCAAGTCCTCTAGGCACTTCATTATTCTCAATCCTTGAATAGGCTTCTTTGGTATACTCTCCTACCACTTCATTATAATCAACCTTTTCACCCGACCAGGTAAGCCCTTCGCCACCTACGGTCTGGTAGGACTCTCCATCTACGGACTGCCCTGTGAGATTTTCATCATTTCCCGTGGTTCTTCCCGGAATGGTTATCTGTTCATTACTGTCTGCACGATTATTCTCTTTCTCAATTCCGTTCTTACTGCCGTAGTTCTTGCCACCGCCAATGCCGCTTCCTTGACCGTTTCCATTCCCTGATCCGTTACCTGTTCCTGTGCCATTTCCACCTTGACCTGCACCATTTCCGTTACCAGAGCCAGCTCCATTCCCCGAGTTATTGCCCATACCATTTCCATTATTGCCAGACAGTCCGCTCACCAATTGACCGGATGGCATCATAATTCCTAAAGTTCCATCCATAATCTGTGCTAACTGATTTGACACAGCCTCAGAAAGGCTTCCATTCTGGCCTGCCTCCTGCAAGGCTTCCAAAAGTGCCTCTAACTGCTCTTTGCTAAGACTTCCCTCGGAAAGACTTCCTTCCAACGCTTCTAACAGTTCTTCCAATTCCTCGAGCTTTTTCATAAGAGCCTCAAGCTCTTCCTCCGACAGTTCACTAAGCATTTCTTCCCCTGCTTTTTCCAGTTCCTCCAAAATCTCCTGTCGCAGATTTTCAAGCTCTTCGGCTTCTAATATATCCTTTAATTCCTCGGCACTAAATTCCTCCTTGGACTGATTTTCCTGCTTCTTTAAAAATTCTTCTAATTTCTTCTTTATCTCAGAGGATTTACTCTGACCGGACTGGGATTTATTCTGTACATCAGACAACTGCTGCAACGTCTTCATCTCCAAACGTTCCAGTGCCTTTTCCACATCCTCCTTCGTCTCAGCCTTTGAAAGCTCCTCTCTTGCTTTCTCTAAAATATCCTGCATCTTCTCTATTTCAGCTAGTTCCGCTTCCGTAAGAGCAGGAAGTTCCTTTAATTCTTCTAACTGCTGTCTTGCTTCTTCTACCCTTTCCATCTCACTCTCGACCGCCTGCTTCTGCTCATGCAAAATGATAGCAAGCTCTTTATTTGGTGATGGAATCACTGCTGCCACTGCAAATAATCCCATCATTCCAGCCAGCACATACAACACTTTCTTATTCAGGGTAATTTCTAGCTTTTCCTTCAAATCAAAATCGCAGATTGCCTTGTAAGTATCTTCCGTCTGAAGCTTCTGCCATTCTGGGCTTAAACCCATTTTTTCCATTTCCACAAAAGTGGTAAGTCTTTCCTGCAGACCCTTTTGGTCTACCTCTAATGCCGTCCTCCTGTAATCAGGAAAATGCAGCACCCCATAGAAAAATCCCACTAACATCACAACAAGAAGGGCAATCCATGAAATCAGAAATGCCCCATAAAT
>CAZRLE010000011.1:22064-22273 GCA_964600705.1 uncultured Lachnoclostridium sp.
GTTAATGACAGCACCAACAAAACAACCTGCCACCATCGCCTTCAACATACTATCAGCCAAGATAATCAGCGAAAGACGCTTTCTCGCCTTGCGTAGAAAACGAATAATATATAATTTCTGATTCTCCATAAACGTACCTCCTTCCCTAATTTCCACATTTTTCTGCCTCCCCCTTATAAACGTATATCGTGGGGACTTTTCGATAATTT
>CAZRLE010000012.1:0-21607 GCA_964600705.1 uncultured Lachnoclostridium sp.
CAATATCCCAAGCATCACTATAGTATATGACAGCATTGAAAGAACAATTAAGTTATACAACAATCAGGTATTTATCGCAGATAATATCAAAGAGGTAATTCCTGAATTCCTTATGTTATTGAAAGGTGTAATTGATTGTCCGGACTTACCACTTAACGTATCCAGAAGTGCATTACAGAACGATGGTTTTGTTAAGAAGATTTCTGATTACATCACAAAGAAGGTAGCAGATAAGCTTTCCGGTATGTATAAGGTAGAACGTGAAAACTACGAAAAATACTGGCATTAAATAAAAGAGCTGATGTTCTCGGAATTTTAAAAGATGAGAAATTCAGAGATAAAATGAAAGATTTCATCATCTTCAAAAATTTAGATGATAAGTTTATTACACTTCCAGAATATGTAGAAGCTGCCAAGAAGACAAATGTAACGGAAGAAGCTTCTGCAGAAAGTGAAGAAACCGTAGAAGTTGTAACAGAAGATGGTGAAACTGTAGAAGCAGGTAATAGTACAGATACAGAAGAAAAAGAACCAGAAGCAACAGTGGTTTATTATGTAACTGATATGCAGCAGCAGAGCCAGTATATCAATATGTTCAAAGAAGAAGGCATTGATGCACTGATTTTAACACACAACATTGACCAGCCATTTATCACACAGTTAGAACAGGGCGATGATAAAGTACGTTTCCAGAGAATTGATGCAGACTTAACAGAAGCATTTAAGGAAGAAACAAGCGAAGAGGCCCTTAAGGAAGAAACAGATACTTTAACAGAGGTATTTAAGAAAGCCCTTGGTAAAGAAAACCTTACTGTAAAAGTAGAAAAGCTCAAAAATGAAAACGTATCTTCCATGATTACACTTTCAGAAGAAAGCAGAAGAATGCAGGATATGATGAAGATGTATGGAATGGGTATGGATATGGGAATGTTTGGTGGCGAAGGTGAAACCTTAGTATTAAATGCCAATAATCAGCTTGTAAAATACATTTTTGAACATAAAGAAGGCGAACATACTAATATGTTCTGCGAACAGCTTTATGATTTGGCAATGTTAAGCCATAAACCATTACAGCCAGAAGCTATGACTAAGTTCGTGGCAAGAAGTAACGAAATTATGATGTTACTTGCGAAATAAGAGTGTTCATGAGTTTTATATAAAAGTGTAAAAGTGAGAAGTAAAAGCCCAAAATTCAGTCGAAATTTCAGTGAGTTTTGGGCTTTACTTTTGAAAAAGAGAAGAGTATAATAGCAGTGTTATGTAAAAAGCTTCCGTGGCTCAGTCGGTAGAGCAACTGATTCGTAATCAGTAGGTCGTGGGTTCGATTCCCATCGGGAGCTTTATTTTTTTGACTTTACAATCGAACGTATGTATGTTATTATAAAGAAAACAAACATATATTCGATTGGTGAGGTGAGCGGATGAGGCAAATGATATATGGTGCAGAGAGTATGTCGGTGATGCAGAAACTGGAGATATTAGCAGATGCAGCCAAGTATGATGTGGCTTGCACTTCCAGTGGTGTGGAGAGGAAAGGGAACACTAAAGGAATGGGGAATGCGGCAGCAGGAGGCATCTGTCATTCTTTTGCGGCAGATGGACGGTGCATCTCACTTCTTAAGATACTGCTGACCAATGAGTGCATTTTTGATTGTAAGTATTGTGTGAACCGATGTTCCAATGATGTAGTGCGAACTACCTTTACTGCAAGGGAGGTAGCGGATTTAACGATTGAGTTTTATAGAAGAAATTATATAGAGGGGCTGTTTTTAAGTTCGGGAATCCAGAAAAGCCCCAATTATACCATGGAGCAGATGTATGAAGCGTTGTATATATTGAGAAATGAGTATCATTTTAATGGATATATTCATGTAAAGGCAATTCCGGGAGCAGATCCTTATCTGATTGAACAGACTGGCTTCTTGGCAGACAGAATGAGTGTGAATTTGGAACTTCCAACGGCAGAAGGTCTGCGTACTTTGGCACCTAATAAGAATCGAAAGAATATTCTAAGACCTATGAGACAGATTCAACTTATGAGAGAAGATAATCAGCTGTTTCTGGGGACAAAGCAGTATGCAAACAAGTTGGTAGGAACAGAGTGCTGTCAGAGAGAAGCATTTGAGGGTAAAGGCGTAGAAGAAGTACAAAGAGCTGTAAGTGGGATAGAATTACCTGCTGTGAATAAGAAAGCATATGGGGTAAGCACCTACAAGAAGAATAAACAGTTTGTACCTGCCGGACAAAGCTCGCAGATGATAGTAGGTGCAACTGGAGAGACGGATTATGAGATTATAAATGTGGCAGAAGCGTTATATAATAAGTTTGATTTGAAGCGTGTTTTTTATTCCGCTTTTGTGAATACCACTTTTGACAGTAATCTTCCGGTGTTAAAGGATGGACCGCCATTACTTAGAGAGCATAGGCTTTATCAGGCAGACTGGCTGCTTCGCTTTTATCATTTTCGGGCATCTGAGCTTCTAACGGAGAGCCAGCCTAACTTTAATGTATTATTAGACCCTAAGTGCAACTGGGCGATGAATCATTTAGAGGTGTTTCCTGTTGAAATCAACAAGGCATCTTATAAGACACTTCTTCGTGTGCCGGGAATTGGGGTTAAGTCAGCCCAAAGAATTATGGCAGCCAGAAAGACAGCTATGCTAGATTTTAATGACATCAAGAAATTGGGAGTAGTTTTAAAAAGAGCATTATATTTTATTACCTGCAAAGGAAGGATGATGTATCCGGTTAAAATAGAAGCAGACTACATATTGAATCATATGCTTGAAGTGAAGGAAAAACTACCAAAAGAAATAAGAGGAACTGGGGCTTATGAGCAACTTTCTTTGTTTGATGATACCATGACGGAATTTGTTTATGAACAGGGCAAAAAGAGGGTGAATTATGAAGCGAAGAGTATATGTATGTGACGGAACGATGGATGGGATTTTGACCGCAGTTTACGAAGCAACGAAGAGTAAGTATGGTCATCAGAATATTCGCCTTATGGAGAAGGAGCAGATGGAAACATTAGAGCTTTTTTGTGAGTATGTGGATGTAGAAGTGGATATGGAAAAGGCGCAAAAGGTGGCAGGAGGTATTCAAGAGAGATTGTCTGAGTATGGGTATTATTTGTTGTGTCACTGTTGCCTGTCTAAAGAGAAAGGGCGTTCTGATGTAGCATATCGATTTATTTTATATGGTATGTCGCAAGGAGCGAATGTGGTCGAGCAGATGGCACATCCTTTTGTACAGCCGGTTTATAGAATGTATCGTAATGTCAATAATGAAGTGCTGCATTATAAGGGGTTTCTGCGATTTGTAGAATTGAAGAATGGTTTGATGGTGGCAAGAATCAGACCGGAGAATAACATACTCATGTTACTTGCTCCCCATTTTACAGATCGTTTTCAGGGAATGAACTGGATGATTTTAGACGAAGGGCGGAATATGGCAGCTATCCATAAAGCATATCAGGATTGGGTTATGGTGGATGGTAACTATTTGGAAAAATCTGTATTATCCTGTTGCTCTAAGGAAGAACAGCGTTGGCAGGAAACATGGCAGAGCTTTGCAGATGCGATTGGAATTATGGACAGAGAAAATCGTAACCTTCAAAGACAGATGCTTCCTTACCGTTATCGCGAATTTATGAATGATTTTGCTGAAAAAAGATAAAAAGGGATGTATGATACAAGAAAGAATAAAAGCCTAAAAATGAGGAATACTAGACCTGTAAATATATTTTTATAGGAGGGTATTCCATGAAAAAGAGATTTTATATGTTCTTGGCTGTATGTTGCTTATGTATGGTGACAATGGTTGGCTGCATGGGAAGGAATACAGGCAATGGTACTACAAACGGAGCAGGAACAACAAATGGTATGAATGGTACGACTAGTGAAAACAACAATGGTATGAATACAAATAGTCCAAATACCAATGGAACAACTGGAGGTACAAACACAACCAATGGAGCCAACAATAATGCCAACAACACTGGCAGTGTAGGACAGGACCTTATGAATGGCGTTGAAAATGCCGGGGAAAATATTTTAAATACAGGTGAAGATATTATTGATGATGTAACGGGTAATGGTACAACAGATGGAGCAACCAATAATAACAATAACACCAAAACAATAACAAATAATAGTGTAACAAATGGTACAACTCATTAAGAACAAACAGGAAGGGGATAAACCTTCCTGCTTACATATATTAGCTATAACGTTTACTATAAACACGGGTATCTGGCTTTACGGAGTGAATAACTCCTTTAGTAGTAAGGCGTCTGCGTTTTTCTTCCTTTAAATCTATAGAATAAAAATAGCAGTCAAAACCTTGATAAGTAACTTCTTTTTCATAGGACATGCCAAGTTTCTTTGCAACCTGACAGGAAGCCGCGTTCCCTTTTGCAATAACTGCTACAAGACGAGGAGCATCCAATTCCTCTATAGCAAAATCAATGATTTTACGACCAGCTTCGGTTGCATAGCCATGATTTTGATATTCATTTGCAATCAGATAGCAAAGTTCTAATTCATCCTGTCCATCTATAGTCTGATTCTGAATCCCGGCGCGTCCAATCAGAATGTTATCTTTAGAAGTAAAGATTCCCCAAAGTCCATAGCCATAAAATGGATATACATTTTGGATATAGGCAGCATGTTTTTCTAATTCCTCTTCTAAAGTATCCATAGGTGGAATGTACTGGCAGATTTCTTTGTTTTGATAAATCTGATATAAGTCTTTCATATCTTCCAGTGTAAGCTCGCGAAGAATTAGCCTGGGAGTCTGTCCAATGGTTAAAGGAACTCCATTGAAGCGGTCAAGCACCTGTGATAAGTAGTCTGGTGTTAAGGCTGAGAGAGAATCTGTAGCCACAGCAGCTGAATATAAGTCCTGTTTGCCGGAATGCGGATTTAAGAAGCCCACACAGGCAATAGAAGCATTGTTAGCAGCCAGTACACCATTGGTAGAGTCTTCTATTACGATTGCCTCATCTGCATTGACTTCTAATAAGCGAAGAGCCTCTAAGAATACATCTGGGTTAGGCTTTGGTTTACCTAAGGCGGCACCGGATGCAAGACAGCTAAAATAGTCAGTTAATCCGAATTCATCCACTACAACCTTTATCTGCTCTGGTGTAGAGGATGAGGCAATCGCCAGTTTGAGTCCGGATGCAGCAAGGGTTTTAATTAAATCGATGGCTCCTTCTACCGGAATTCTGCCACGTTCCTCGTAAAGCTTTTTACAATAAAATTTGTTTTTTTCAAGCAACTCATCTGCTGTAACAGATAATTTATATTCATCAATAATGACATCATACATATGTCTTGTGGTAGAGCCGACAAAGTTTAGAAAATAGCTGACTGGAAGCTGGATATCATAGTCTTCCATAGTAATCTTAGCAGCTTCAGCATGAAGTGGTTCACTGTCTACAATAACACCATCCATATCAAAAATAACGGCTTTAAGCATGAAAACCTCCTAAATTCATGAAAATTTTATGAAATATGGTTTTATTATAGCAAATATGGGAATTATTTGATATAATTAACTTTAACAAAAATTGCGACGGACGAAGAAGAACAATTGAGCATAGTTTATAGAACATGGAAGGAGAAGGTGTATGCCATTTATTAATTCAAAGATTACAGTGAAGTTATCCAAAGAAAAAGAAACTTGTATTAAGAATCGTTTGGGACAGGCAATAGCATTAATCCCAGGGAAGTCAGAAAGCTGGCTTATGTTAGGATTTGAGGATGAATATAGATTGTACTTTAAAGGAAATCAAGAAGAAAAAGCTGCCTTTGTAGAAGTGAGTATTTTTGGCAGTGCAAGTAAAACAGCGCTTCATAGCTTAACTGTGGAGATATGTGATATTTTCAATGAAGAGCTTGATATTCCAAAAGATAAAATCTATATAAAGTATACCGAAACTCAGAACTGGGGATGGAATGGAAGTAACTTTTAAGAAATAGGAAAGATTTGAATATCAGATATAGAGTATGTAGATGAGAGTGTTACAAGATAACAGGTCTGGTTATTTTGTAGCACTCTTTTTGTGTATTTAGGTCAGAGAGATAATGCCATCCTGGGGATAGATTTATTTTAGAATTCTTTCGTACAAAAGTCCGGTGAGAAACCAGACTGGTGCATAGTCAAGGCGGATAATGCCCTGATAGTGGTATTTGGTATGAGAATAATCCCAAGGACAGGCATTTTTCTTTTTGAGCCATTTACCAGAGAAGAATTCACCTGTATAGATACAGAGCGTATAAAGTACGCCACGGTAAATAAAGTTGTGATTGCTGATTTTAGAACTGATGGGGCCAATGAGCGATGCCATGCCATAGATTGGGAACATCCAGACTGAGGTATTACACAGATAGCGAGGGTCTTTTTGTTCCAGTACGGAGTGTAGACCTGTCCAAAAGCATTCAAGACACCAGCCGATACAACCACATAATATAAAATTGTTTACTATATTTTTTCTCATAAAAATAGGATTTCCAAAAGTGGAAATCCTATGCATATCTTTCTTATATTGAGTGGAAGCCTTTACCAATAATCTCACTGGTATTTGTAATTAACATAAAAGCAGTAGGATCTGCAGTTCGGATATAGTTACGAAGTTTAATGGCTTCCATGCGGTTAAGAACCGTAAATACGATATATTTGTGGGAACCGGTAAATGCTCCGGTAGCTTCACAGACCGTTGCACTTCGGTGCAGGTTATTTACAATGAAATCACAGATTGGATCTTTATCGCTGCAAACAACATTGAAATATTTGCAAAGGTTAATATTTTCGATAATACTGTCAACAAGGAACGATCTGACGGTCAGTCCAAGTACAGAGAATAAACCAGTCTTTACATCGAATACAAGGAAAGAGCCAATTACAAGAATCGCATCCGTTGCAAGTAATGCATTTCCAATGTTGATACTAGTGTATTTCTTAAGTAACATCGCAATAACATCTGTACCGCCACTGGATGCACCAATGTTAAAAAGAATGGCAGAACCGGCAGCAGGAAGTGCAATTGCAAATATAAGCTCTAACAAAGGATCATCTGTAAGTGGACCGGCCAGTGGCACTGTTCGCTCTAATATGGAAATAGTAACAGACAGTAACGTACTGGTGTAAGCAGTCTGCATAGCAAATTTCTTACCAAGAAAAAGGAGTCCAATTGCCAATAAGGTCATGTTAGCAATAAAAGAAAAATCCCCTGGTGTAACAGAAAAAAGTTTACTTATAATAACAGCAAGACCAGTGACACCACCGAATGAAAAATTATTCGGAAATTTGAAAAAGTATATTCCTGTTGCTGAAAGTAAAGTTCCCATGTTCAATAATAGGAAATTCTTCAGTGTAAATTTTGTATTCATAATAAAACATATCCCCAGCTTTCTCATTTAAATCATAAAACCAACTACTATTCTAACACGATTTTTTGTAATGTCTAGGATTTTTTAAAAAGATATGATATACTTGAAACTGTACTAGTACACGGTTAGAAAGGAATAATAGGATGAGCACATATTTTAATGAAGTGAATGTGAATGTAATATTAAGAAAAGGTGAAGGAAGAACCCTGAAAGCAGGTGGCGCATGGGTTTATGATAATGAAATAGATAAAATTGAAGGAGAATTTACGAATGGTGACTTAGTAAAGGTGTTGGACTTTGACGGATATCCAATGGGAACAGGATTTATCAATACCAATTCGAAAATCACAGTCCGTATGTTATCTAGAAAGAAGGATACGGTAATTGATGAAGCTTTCTTTGAAATGCGAGTGAGAACTGCTTGGGAATATCGTAAGAAAACAGTGGATATCAGCAGTTGCCGTGTGATTTTTGGAGAGGCAGATTTCTTACCTGGGTTAGTAGTAGATAAGTTTTCTGATGTATTAGTAGTACAGTCTTTAGCAATGGGCATCGACCGTTATAAAGAGTTGATTGTAGACTTGTTAAAGAAAGTGATGAAGGAAGACGGTATTGAAATTATTGGTGCTTATGAAAGAAGCGATGCCAAGGTTCGTAAGCAGGAAGGCATGGAACAGGTAAAAGGCTTTATTGGTGAACCATTTGATACAAAGGTTGCCATTGTGGAAAATGGCGTAAAATATAATGTAGACATTGCAGATGGTCAGAAGACCGGATTTTTCTTGGATCAGAAATACAATCGTCTGGCTATTCAGAAGCTTTGTAAGGGAGCAAAAGTATTAGATTGTTTTACTCATACTGGTTCTTTTGCATTGAATGCCGGTGTTGCCGGGGCAGCCAGCGTATTAGGCGTAGATGCTTCTGAGCTTGGCGTAAAACAGGCAGAAGAAAATGCCAGATTAAATGGCTTAGAGGGTACAGTGAAATTCCAGTGCGCAGATGTATTTGATTTGCTTCCACAGATGGAAAAAGACGGAGAGCAGTTTGACGTAGTAATCTTAGACCCTCCAGCCTTTACCAAATCCCGTAATTCAGTAAAGAATGCAGTAAAAGGCTATCGTGAAATCAATATGAGAGGACTTAAGCTTGTAAAAGATGGCGGTTATCTTGCAACCTGCTCCTGCTCCCATTTCATGACACCAGAATTATTTACAGAAACCATTGGACAGGCAGCAAAGAGCGTTCATAAGAGACTTCGTCAGGTGGAATACCGCACACAGGCAGCAGATCATCCAATTTTGTGGGCGGCAGATGAGTCATATTATTTAAAGTTCTATGTGTTCCAGGTTTGTGATGAGAAATAGGATAAATACTAAAATGATGAGATAGTACAGAAAATTTTGCAGATGATATGAAAAATGGTGCAGAGTACAGACCACCAATGGTGGAGACTTTGCACCATTTTGTTATGCTATTCAAAATAGTTATAAATCTCGTGAAGGAATGATAACGAACCAAAACAAAGGATAATAGTGTCTTTATCTGCTTCCTTTAATGCCAGTTCCAGTGCATTTGTAGCAGTTTTGGCATCAGTAACGTTAGTACAGTACTTGGAAGCATATTTTGCCATCACATCTGAAGCAAGTCCTCTTGGATTATCCGGCTTTAAAGTAAATACTTTTTCTGCTTTATCAAGAGTCACAGAGAGAACCTTGTCATATTCTTTATCTGTAAACATTCCTATTACAGCAATTACTTTTTTATCTTTGAAATAGATATCCATTGATTTTTGTAGGGAGAGTGCAGCATCGTAATTGTGGGCACCATCTACAAATACAAGTGGATTCTGACTTATAATATCAAGTCTTCCTTTCCATTTGGCAGAGCCGATTCCATTTATAATATTCTCCATGGAAATGTTGTAACCGGCTTTCTTTAGGGAAAGTGCAGCTTCGACTGCAACAGCAGCATTCTTAGGCTGATTTTCACCTAATAATGGTGTTTTTAATTTGAGTCGTTCATTGGAACGTTGACTTTTATAGCAAAAGCTGGTTCCCGTAAGGTCGTATCTTACATCTGTAATCTTTGAAAAGTCTGCAAATGTAATCGTTGCATTTTCCAAGGCACATTTTTCTTTAATGACATTTCTAGCAGATTCATCCTGGTCATAAGAAACAACTTGGAAATTCTTTTTGATAATTCCAGCTTTCTCAGCAGCAATTTCTTCCAATGTATTACCAAGAAAGCCCATATGGTCCATACTGATAGAAGTAAGAACCGCACAATCTACCGTAGTAATCACATTAGTAGAATCCAGTCTTCCACCCATACCAACTTCGAGGACAACAATATCACACCCAGCATCTACAAACTCCAAAAATGCCATAGCAGTTTCAATTTCAAAAGGAGTAGGATGTGGAAGTCCTTCTTTGGTCATTTCTTCTATAGTAGCTTTGAGACGAGTTAAGTGTTTGGCTACCTGTTCTTCAGATATATAAGTCCCATTTGTCTTTGGATGCACTGCGTCATTGGACAATGCAGTTTTATCAATCACCTGTATTCTTTCGCGATATTCAAAAATAGTAGGCGAGATATATCTTCCCACAAGGTAACCAGCATCTGCTAAAATGCCTGTTATATAAGTGCAGACAGAGCCTTTTCCATTAGTTCCGGCTACATGGACAAAGCGAAGGTTGTCCTGGGGATTACCTAGTCTTTTTAATAATTCTTTTGTATTTTCTAAACCAAGAACACTGCCGTACTGGTTGACAGAGTTCATGTATTCCATAGCTTCAATGTAGTTCATAGAAGTATCACCTGCTTGTAAATATTTAAAATGATTGGTAATTAACAGCTTATTGCTAACGGCTGATGCGTGCGTTATCCAGTTTGGCAATTAATGCTTCTTGAAGAACTTGAGAAAAGTTAATTTCCATAGCAATGGCAGCTTCATTAAGCCATTCTGGAATGGTAAGTGTTTTCTTGATGGCTTTAGAACTATATTTTTTACGATAAGCATCAATGTCAAATTCAACAACTACTAAAAAGCCATCTTCCACTACAATATCAGAAGGACTAGAAGGAGTAGGAACGTTCTCTTTATTTTCTAATAGTGGAAATAGAGCGAGCCCTAATGCATCGACAGCCATTTCATAAGCTTCTTCCATTGTATCGCCTTGCGTAAAACATTCTGGCATATCAGGGAATGTAATCCAATATCCACCTTCTTCTGCGATGTGAAAAATTGCAGGATAGAATAGTTTTTTCATAGCAACCTCCATGGGAATGAGCAGGATCATTTTAAACCTGCCTGTTTCAGGATTTCCTGTTCCAAGCCTTTTTTTAGGCCTTTGGAATGGTAAGGAACGATGGTTTGTTTACCAGTTATAGGATTTCGTAGTTTTATATGAGAACCAGATTGGCTTACAATCTCAAAACCGTTCTTCTTGAGGAGGGTAACCATTTCTCTTGCAGTCATTGGCATATCTTTTGTACTCCTTTCCCTACCACAAGTATATTGTAATACGTATTTATACGTGCGTCAAGTGTAAAAAATAGTGAGGGCGAATGTGTGTTCGATTTAATTGTAACACATAACAAAAACAAGGTCAACGATTTTGTGACTAAAATAAAAAACAATTGGAAACGGTGGATAGAATGTGTAGTGTACTAATTATAGTACATGGGTTTGTGGCATAATTTACCTATAAAGAAACATCAGAAATTGATAATGTGTAAATAGAAAGGCAGGTAATGAGTATGAGTAAGAGTTGTGGAAAAGGAATGAAGTATTTAACCGTATTGTGGGCAGTTTGCTTTATGGGATTGTATCCGCCGATGGGAGTGGCGTTATTTACAGTGGCAGCGTTCTTATAATTGCATTATTCGCCTGTAAAATGCAGTGAAATCACATTTGTTCTTACGAAAAATACAATCACCACTAGATTATTCACCTCAATAATGTTATACTCACATCAGAGTAATTAAGCTGTCTAACAGCAGAATGTGAGGAAACATGGTTAATCAGTCAAAGATAGAAGAAGCGGTTCGCTTATTTTTAGAAGGTATCGGAGAAGATCCGGATAGAGAAGGTTTAAAAGAAACACCAAGAAGAATCGGTGAAATGTGCAACGAATTGTTTGGTGGTATGGAACAGGATGCCAGTGAGCACATGAGCAAGGTGTTTACTGCAGATAATAATGAAATGGTTCTGGAAAAAGATATTTCATTTTATTCGGTATGCGAGCATCATTTTCTTCCGTTTTATGGAAAGGTGCATATTGCCTATGTGCCAAATGGCAAGGTTGTAGGTTTAAGTAAGCTTGCAAGAACGGTAGAGGTGTATGCAAGACGTGCACAGATTCAGGAAAAGATGACATCTCAAATTGCAGAGGATATCATGAAGTATTTGGAGCCACAGGGTGTTATGGTTATGATTGAAGCAGAGCATATGTGCATGACGATGCGCGGCATCAAGAAACCGGGAACAACTACGGTAAGTTATGTGGCTAAGGGTGTATTTGAAACAGATACTGAGCTTCGTAATACTTTCTTTCATCTTGTGAAATAATATAATTTAGTAGTAATGTTAGATAAGTCGTAAGAGTAATGCTAGAAATAATTAAGGTTGGAAAAATGAGTAAAATGAGGATTGGTAACAAAGAATTTGATTTAACTGGGAATACTTATATTATGGGTATCCTCAATGTGACTCCGGATTCTTTTTCTGATGGAGGTAATTTTCATCAGGTAGAGGAAGCTATTTCCCATGCTGGGAAGATGATAGAGGAAGGGGTTCACATTATTGATATTGGTGGGGAATCTACTAAGCCTGGCTATGTGCAGATTTCAGAAGAGGAAGAGACCCGGCGAATTGTGCCAGTAATTCGTGCCATCAAGGAAAAGTATGATATTCCGATATCAGTGGATACCTACAAGGCAAAGGTGGCAAGAGCAGCACTGGAAGCCGGTGCAGATATGATTAATGATATCTGGGGTCTAAAATATGATAAGGAAATGGCTCAGATAATAAAAGAATATGATGTTCCGGTTTGTATCATGCATAATCGTGATAACAAGGAATATACGGATTTCTTTGAGGAACTGAAAGCAGATTTACAGGAGTCCATTGGAATTGCAAAAAATGCTGGAATTTCAGAGGACAAGCTTATATTAGACCCTGGAGTTGGATTTGCCAAGACATATGAGATGAATCTGGAATGTATCAAGCGGTTAGAAGAACTGCATACATTTGGATATCCGTTGTTACTTGGAACTTCCAGAAAGTCTGTAATCGGGCTTACGTTAGATTTGCCTGTAACAGAGAGAGAAGAAGGTACTTTAGCCACAACAGTAATGGCAGTTATGAAGGGATGCCAGTTTGTCCGTGTCCATAATGTAGAAGCCAATAAAAGGGCAATTCAGATGACACAGGCGGTATTAAAGGCGACTGTAAACTAATGAAATAGTACATGAAAGTACACAATACTAATAGGTAAGTTATAGAGTATCACTTATTTGAGAATATAATTTGAGAAAGTACAGAGGAACTATATGGATAGAATTAAGATTAAAGATTTAGAAGTATTTGCTCATCATGGAGTGTTTAAAGAAGAGAATGTATTAGGACAGAAATTTGTAGTATCTGTTACATTTTTCTTGGATACTTCTTTAGCAGGAAAGAATGACGATTTGGACAAGTCAATCAATTATGCAGAAGCATCTTGGAAAATCAAAGAATTTTTAGAAAAGAATACATTTAAGTTATTAGAAACGGCTGTGGAAAAACTGGCGGAAGAGTTATTACTTACTTACCCAATGGCTGAGAAGGTAGAAGTAGAGCTTAAGAAGCCTTGGGCACCGATTTTATTACCACTGGATACAGCTTCCGTTACAATTGAACGTGGATGGCATACAGCATATCTTTCTATCGGAGCGAATCTTGGAGATAAGGAAGCGAACTTAAAACGTGCCATTGAGCTTTTGGAGGAGAATCCAAAGACAAGAGTAACGAAGCAGTCTGACTTTATTGTGACAGAGCCATTTGGTGGTGTAGAGCAGGATGATTTCTTAAATGGTGCGTTAGAGATTAAGACATTATTAAGCCCACAGGAATTACTTGCTTTGATTGGAAAAATTGAGACAGAAGAATTAAAACGTGTGAGAGAAATTCACTGGGGACCAAGAACCATTGATTTAGATATTATTTTCTATGATGATATGGTAATCAGGGAAGAGAATCTGATTGTTCCACATATTGGAATGACAGAGCGTGAATTTGTCTTAAAGCCACTGGAGCAGATTGCACCAACGAAAGTACATCCAATTTATGGTATGAATGTATATCAGTTATATGAAAAATTAAAAAAAGAGATATAGAACGAAGGATAAATTTATAGGAAAGATAATGAACTAAATTTTGGAATAAAAACAGATACCCGCAGATACGTATATTCTGAGGCAGGGTGTTATGCAGCCCGCCGGTACTTAGGCTGTGTATTTTACAGCCTTATGTACCGTTGCGAGGGGCATCCAAGCGAAAGCGTCCCTGCGTGGAATATACGTATCTGCGGGTATCGTCCGTCAATCAACCTACACTATCGCAAAGTTGCCAAGAATCTTTAAATTTACAGCTTCTTCCTTGATTCCATTGATGGCATTTTTAACTCCGGCATCCTGAAGATTTCCTTCAAAATCCACATAAAAACGATATTCCCAAGGTCTCCCAAGGATAGGACGGGATTCGATTTTGGTCATATTGAGATTATTGTAAATAAAGTGAGAAAGCATGTTGTAAAGAGTACCGCTTTCGTGAGGTAATTCAAAGCAGATACTTACTTTATTGGCATTTTCCAAATAAATTTTTTGGTTCGCAATAATAATAAAACGGGTAGAGTTACTGCTTTCGTAATTGAGCTTTTCTTTTAAAACAGTAAGTCCGTAAACGGATGCAGCTCTCGGGCTGGCAATGGCACCCTGTGTGATATCATTATCTTCCAGTACTTTCTTTGCTCCGGCAGCAGTGCTTAAGTATTTGATTGCTTTAATCTGTGGATGTTCCTCAAAGAAGGTGGTACACTGCATAATTCCCTGTGGATGGGAGTACACCTTTTTCAATCCTTCAATGGTAGAACCGGAAAGTCCAACTAAAGAATGGTCAATTTTAACTACATGCTCACCTACAATATAATTATCGTAGTTAATTAATAAATCATAAATATCCTGAATGCCTCCGGTAGAGGAGTTCTCAATTGGGAGGACACCATAATCAGCTTTGCCGGAATGAACCATTTCCATGACTTCTTTAAAGGTTTCAGCAGAAGAAGCAGTAAAGTCCATATCAGCAAAATATTCAAGCATCGCCTGTTCGGAATAAGAGCCTGGTTCTCCAAAGAATACGACCTTGGATGCACTTGAAAATGGCAGTGCTTCTGCTTTGGCAAAAGCAAGTTCGGAAGAATAGGATTCTATAAGACTATATTGGTATTTGCGGCTCATAGACATAATCTGGGTAAACAATTCTTTGACCGGATATTTGTTATATTCAGACTGAACTAAAGACTGGAGGGTTTCCAGCTTGGAATTCTCCCGTTCTTTGTCTAATACAGCTTTACCGGTTTTACTTTTATACTGGGCAACCCCCTGTGTTAAAGTCATACGTTCTTCAAAAAGAGCAACAATCTGTCTATCTATTGCATCAATTTCTTTGCGGATTTCTAATAAATCTTTCATGTACCTGCATTCCTTTCGTTGAAATACCTATTCGCAAACGCGCACTTCGTGCTTCATCGCTTGTTTCACAAGCTGTTTGCTCATTATCGCGAAGAAAACCAAATGTTACCTTCGGTACCGCCTGGTTTTCTTTTCGCGTATATTATACTCCATAAAAAATAGGGAGTAAAGTTTAAATATTAGGAATATATTAAATAGAAACAGTGATTGGTAAAAGGCAATAAAGAGAGGATAAAAACTATGTGTGGAATAGCTGGTTATTGTGATTTTTCAAAAGATATGCGGTGGGAAAAGAAGCAGCATGAGGAAATTGTGGGGCAGATGGGAGAAAGGCTTGTACACAGAGGACCGGATGCATCAGGAACTTATGTGTCAGAGCATGCAGCCTTTGCACATACCCGATTGGCAGTAATTGATGTGGAAGGCGGCAGACAGCCCATGGAAAGAGAGCGGGGAGAGAGAACTTGTGCCATAGTTTATAATGGGGAATTGTATAATGCCAATGAAATTCGTTCTGAGTTGGTACGAAAAGGCTATCTGTTTGAGACCACTTCTGATACAGAAGCTCTTCTTCTGGGATATATGGAATTTGGAGAAGAGATTCTAAAAAAAATCAATGGAATTTACAGCTTTGCAATTTGGGATGACTGGAAGAAATGTGTGTTTCTGGCAAGAGACCCCTATGGTGTGAAACCGTTATTTTATACGATTAAAAACGGAGTGTTTCTCTTTGGTTCAGAGATAAAAAGTCTTTTCGCACATCCTTTTGTGGAGCCAGTCATCAACCAATATGGATTATGTGAACTATTTGGTCTTGGACCGGCACGTTCTACAGGATGCGGTGTGTATGAGGATATTTATGAAATTCCACCGGGGTACAAGGCTTATGTAGATTATAGTGGATGTAAAATAAGCTGTTATTTTAGGATGCAGGCAGAAGAACATAAGGAAAATTATAAGGAAACCGTAGAACATACCAGATATCTTTTGTTTGACGCAATAGAAAGGCAGTTAGTATCTGATGTACCGATTTGTACTCTGCTTTCCGGAGGACTTGATTCCAGTGTGGTTTCATCTGTGGCAGCACGTTATTTTAAGAAACAGGGAAAAGTGTTAGATACGTACTCCTTTGATTATCCGGATAATCATGTACATTTCAAATCCTCTTCGTTCCAGCCGGAGGAAGACCGTCCTTATGTAGATAAGATGGTAGAATATCTTGGAACTAATCACAACTACCTGGAATGTGACTATAAAGATTTGTATGAGTGTCTGTTTGAAGCGGTCGGGGCAAAGGATTTACCGGGAATGGCAGACGTGGATTCATCATTGCTTCATTTTGCAAAAGGAGTAAAGAAAAAGCATACAGTATGCCTTTCAGGGGAGTGTGCCGATGAAATTTTTTGTGGATATCCATGGTTTCGTGATGAAGAAATCTATGAAAAAGAGGCATTTCCATGGTCTAAGAATCTGGATTTCAGAAGGGAAGTACTGAATAAAGAATTGGAAGGAAAGCTTCCGTTGGAAGAATATGTGACAGCGCAGTACCGAAAGACAATGAGTTTAGTTCCATTAACAGGGGAAGAAACAAAGAGGGAGAGAAGACAGAAGGAAATTAGTTATCTTAACACCGCATGGTTTATGACAACATTGCTAGACAGAAAAGACCGCATGACTATGGCAAGTGGTTTAGAGGTGCGTGTACCATTTGCAGATTATCGTTTAATCTCCTATCTGTATAATGTGCCATGGGAATTTAAGTATCATAATAATGAGGTGAAAGGATTGTTAAAGGATGTGGCGGCACAGATTCTGCCAAATGAAGTGCTGCATCGCAAGAAATGTCCATATCCTAAGACCTATCATCCGGGATATGAAGCTCTTTTAAAGGAAAATCTTTGGAAAATTGTGGAGGATGAATCTGAACCAATCAATTATTTAGTAGATAGAGAATATCTAAAACAGCTTATGAATGAACCTTCTGATTATGGAAAACCATGGTTTGGGCAGCTCATGGCGCTGCCACAGATGTATGCTTATCTGATTGAGATGAATTACTGGTTGAAAGAATACAAAGTAAAGATTAAATTGTAATAATTTGAAATAAGGTATAATGTAAATGCTCTGGGAAAAAAGACTTTAAACTTGCGTTGTATTTTGGTATACTTGAGGAAGAATATGCAGAAAAGAGGACGAGTGATGAAGTACCTAGATTATATTTTAGAAGAAACAAAGAAGATATTAGCCATTGACAGTCCTTCCGGTTATACAAAGGAAGTAGCAGAGTATGTTATGGCACAGTACAAAGCATTAGGCTATGAGCCTAAGATGACTACTAAGGGCGGTATTTTGGTTGACCTTGGCGGAAATGACAAAGAAAATGGTATTTTGTTACAGGCACATATTGATACATTAGGTGCAATGGTAACGGAAATCAAAGGAAATGGAAGATTAAGAGTAGCACCGGTTGGTGGTATGAATCCAAACAATGCAGAAGCTGAAAACTGCCGTGTTGTTACAAAGTTTGACGGTATTTATGAAGGAACATTCCAGCTTGATAACGCTTCTGTTCATGTAAATGGTGAATATAGCAAGAAATCCAGAGAATACAAGGAAATGGAAGTTGTGCTGGACGAACTGGTAAAAGATAAAGAAGGGGTTCAGAAGCTTGGAATTATGCCGGGTGATTTTGTATGCTTTGATCCAAGAACTGTTGTAACAGAAAGTGGATTTATTAAGAGCAGATTCTTAGATGATAAGCTTAGTGTAGGGATTTTACTTGGCTACGCAAAATATTTAAAAGAAGAAAATGTGACACCAGAAAGAAGAGTATATCAGCACATCACAGTATACGAAGAAGTAGGTCATGGTGGTGCCGCTTCTGTACCGGAAGGTGTAACAGAAGTAATCTCTGTAGACATGGGCTGTGTTGGAGATGGCTTACAGTGTGATGAAACACAGGTTTCTATCTGTGCAAAGGACAGTCGTGGACCATATAACTATGAGGTGGTAACTGGTTTGATTGCAGCAGCAAAGGCAAAGAATGTGGATTTTGCAGTAGATGTATACCCATATTATGGTTCTGACGTAGATGTGACTTTATCTGCAGGTCATGACATCCGTCATGGTTTGATTGGACCTGGTGTATATGCATCTCATGGCTACGAAAGAAGCCATAAAAAAGGAGTCCAGAATACACTGGACTTACTGATTGCATATTTAGGTTAAGAAGGAATACGATACGACATTTTTCTTAAAGGACGTATCGAAAGAGAACAAAAAGAATAAATGCAATTTGTAATAGAAGAATACAAGGCATACCAATTACAAAACTGGTATGCTTTGTTTTATGCCTGAAAAAGTGCATACCTGTAATAGAGCCTATACTTCCACCCAAAATGGCAGTCAAAAATAAGGTTTTTTCAGGGATTCTCCATAAATCTTTTTTGGCACGCTGTTTGTCCATTCCCATAAGGAGAAATCCGACCAGATTGATAATAAGTAAGTAAAGTGCAATATATTTCAATATAAAAACTCCTGTCTGTAATAAATTCTGTAGCCATTATAATATAGGAATTACAGATTGGCAACGTTTAGGTTTTTCAAATTATCAATTCAGAATCAATATTTCCAGTGGAATTTCTACAGACAGGAGATTGTTTTCTGTTATTTCGGGCTTCGGATAATAGGCTGAAGCTGTCTGCCATCTAAGGCAGCCTCCAAGGTGTCGATAATGAGGTCCATTTCAGCTACCAGAGAATTAGGTTTTGCTTTATAGTTATCCTGTGTGAATGGAACAAAATAAATATTTTTGCAATTAAGGAGAGCTCCGATATTTTTAAAGTTCATGCTTAAACCATCGTTGGTGGATACAAAAATAACTAAAGGTCGTTCGTTTCTTAAATGTGCTTTGGCTGCCATTAAAACTGGTGAATCAGTAATGGCAAGACTTAGTTTGGCTAGTGTGTTACCGGTACAAGGAGCGATGAGTAGAAGGTCTAAAAGTTTTTTTGGTCCGATAGGTTCTGCTTCTTCTAAGGTCATAATTGGTGATTTGCCAGTAATATCAGTTGCACGCTTGATAAAGTCATCTGTTTTTCCAAAACGGCAGTCAATGTGCTGTACCGAATTGGAAAAAATAGGTGTAATATTGGCACCGGTTTCTTTTAAAAGTGCCATTTGCTCAAAAATTGGTTGAAAGGTACAAAAAGAACCAGTCATGGCAAAACCAATTTCTTTGTTTTTAAGGGTCATATCATCCCTTCTTTCTATTCGATAGATAACGCAATACCATGTCAGTCAGAATCTGAGCAGAAGCTTTCGGTGCCACTTTTCCAGGAATACCAAGGGAAAGAGTAGCATTTAAGCCAAGCTCATGTGCCTTCTTATAATCAAGACCTCCGGGAGCAGAAGCAATGTCGATAATGACAGTGTCTTTGGAGATGCGGGATAAAAGAAAGGAATCTAATACCAAAGCAGGTATTGAGTTGAAAATATAGTCATAAGAGCCAATCGTTTCTTTCAGTCCGGTAAGAGGAAGGGAATAAAATCCAAGTGCATCTGCCAGAGAACGGTCAACACTGCTTCGGGCAGCAATGGTTACTGTGGCATCTAAGCCTTTTAGTTTCTGAGCCAGAGTTTTGGCACATCTTCCAAACCCAAGGACAAGACATTTACTTTTATGAAGGTTGCCGGAACTTCGTGAGACAGCCTCCATAATAGCACCTTCTGCAGTGGCGATACCATTGGCAATGGCAACACAGTCATCCTCCATGAAATCGTAATATTCTATCTGGTTTTGGCAGCAGTGATTTCTCACCTGATGGGAAAGCATGCCTGCAAACAGGGTCTGACCACGACGGGTATTAGAAAGAAAGTTTTCGATGGTCATGTCAGAGGCAGCGGTAAGAGATGGAATGGTAGTATTATCCTTGGAAAAAGGAATGGCACTAACCAGAATGAGGCTAGACTCTAACGTCTCTTTCATTGTAGTTCCCTGCGTACAGATATCCTGTATCATGGGGTGGGTAAGACCATAGGTGATAACAGATAGACCTGCTTTTCGTAAAATAGGAACCATATAAGCCTGACGAATATCACCGCCAAGAACAGCAATGTCATACATGGGGAGACCTCCTGAAAAAAAGATTAGCATACCACATTTTATGAGATAAGTGGAAAAGAGTGCATAAAAAAGCCCTCCACTTTTGATGGAGAGCTTTCTAAATTGACACGAATATCTTTTTGTCAGATAATCCTATTTCACATCGTCTTCTGGATCATCGAAGAAATCATCATCAAAATCGTCATCGAAGTCATCATCGAAATCATCAAAATAATCAGGTGTGAAATGTTTGTATACTGCATAAGCAATGGCAGCAACGGCAGCTACAGCACCGATCAATGCAAGTACCCATAAGATACAGGATTTCTTTTCTTCTTCTACCTGTTTCTTGTGAAGTAATTCATTAAGCTGGGCTGCGTTCATTAAATCTTCTAATTTGCTTGTTTTTAAGCTGGATACGAAGTTATCTAACATAGTAGGCACGTCCTTTCTAAAATACATTCTTATTAACACATAGTATATCAAATATTTTCAGAAATTTCCATGAAAAAAATGTAAATTTCTATAATTTTTTTAATTTGGCAAAAGAAGCGCGCATTTTCTTGGTTCCTGAATTGGCAAAATCTACAGTGACCTCATAGTCTCCGGCAATTTCCTTTAAATCCGCTACAATGCCGGTACCAAAACGGGAATGTTGTACAGTATCACCAATACCATAGTTAACAGAGGAGGCGGCGGTAGCAGTAGGAGTAACCTTCTTTGGTTTTTCCTTGTCAAAAACAGTGCTGCTCATACCAGAGCCTCCAAAGCCTTTTTGGATAAATGGATTATCTCCAAAGAGATTACCTGCAGTAGCAGTTCTGCCACTAATATTACCATTACCTTTCATGGAACCATCCAGTCCCAGACTTTTGGCAGTTGGGAAGACCGGAGTCTTACCAAGGGTATTCTTACTGCCTGAAAGGTCAGGTCTTGGAAATCTTGGCTGAAGAGAGTCGGCAGTCTGCTTCAAAAGATAACGTGGGATTTCTGAAATGAAGCGGGATGGCTTATTAAATTGTGTCTCACCACGTACCATACGCATTCTGGCAGCACTAAGTTTAAGGACTTTTTTAGCTCTTGTGATACCAACGTAGCACAAACGGCGTTCTTCCTCGATTTCGGAAGGGTCATCCGAAGTGATGGTCATATAGCTTGGGAAAATACCGTCCTCCATACCGCAAAGATATACGTAAGGGAATTCAAGCCCCTTTGCACTGTGTAAGGTCATAAGTACTACTACGTTAGTGGAATCCTCTAAATTATCAATATCTGCAACCAATGCAACTTCTTCTAAGAAAGCACTTAAAGTCGGTTCTTCTTCGGCATTTTTTTCAAAGGAAATGATTTTGTTAATCAATTCTTCGATATTCTC
>CAZRLE010000013.1:0-21557 GCA_964600705.1 uncultured Lachnoclostridium sp.
ATTGAACAAACTTCTGTGGGGTGCCTGCTGCATACCCTTTGTTACTGCATCACTACGCATAATCTATATCCTCCATTCCATGGTGTTTTTCGTTTGTTTATCGAAATCTCTTCTATATTTTTATACTCTTTCTGCAATTAAATCGCCCATCTTCACTGTATTAACCTGTGTAATTCCACTATTGTCACAAGCATTCTGTGGCATAATATCGATGGTTCTATAGCCTTCTTTTAATACCTGTTTCACCGCTGCTTCTACAGCATCTGCTTCTTTATCCAAATCAAAGGAATATCGAAGCATCATTGCTGCTGAAAGAATGGTTGCAATTGGATTGGCAATTCCTTTACCTGCAATATCCGGTGCCGAACCATGACTTGGTTCATAAAGTCCAAGCTTTGTTTCATTCAGGCTGGCTGAGGATAACATTCCTATAGAACCTGTTACCATACTTGCCTCATCGGATAAAATATCTCCAAACATATTCTCTGTAAGAATCACATCGAACTGTCTTGGATTCTTTACTAACTGCATCGCACAGTTATCAACTAACATGTGCTCCAAAGTCACTTCCGGATAATCCTGTGCTACTTCCTCTACAACCTTTCTCCAAAGTCTGGAGGAGTCTAATACATTGGCTTTATCTACACTTGTTACTTTCTTTCTTCTCTTCATCGCAATATCAAAACCACGTTTTGCAATTCTTCTAATCTCTGTTTCTGAATAAGTAAGGGAATCGTAAGCCTTTAATTCACCATCTTCTTCTACTGTTTTTCTTTCGCCAAAATATAATCCGCCTGTCAGCTCACGCATAATCATCATATCAAATCCATCGCCGATGATTTCCTCTTTTAATGGACAGGCTGCCTTTAACTCATCATACAGATATGCAGGTCTTAAATTAGCAAACAAATTAAGTTCCTTTCTAATCTTTAACAACCCTGCCTCCGGTCTCTTCGATGGTTCCAGCTTATACCAAGGTGATGTAGTTGTATCTCCACCAATGGAGCCCATCAATACAGAATCACTTTGCTTAGCCAGCTCAATTGTCTCATCCGTAAGTGGAATGCCATGAACATCAATGGATGCACCACCAAGCAAAAGCTCTGTATACTGAAATGTATGCCCAAACTTCTCTCCTACCTTATCTAATACCTTCTGTGCCTCCGCAATAATTTCCGGACCGATTCCATCCCCTGGAATGACAGCAACACGATACTCCATATTTATGTCCTCCTTACCACTCTACAATCTTACGGATTACTTTGTTCTTTCTGCTTTCGTAACCATTCTTATTGTTTATAATAAATACTATAGTATTAAAAAACTTTAGCGCAGTCAAGCAAAAAAAACGATTTTCTTTTGAAAATTCATTATTTTTTCACTTGACTGCGCTATAAATTATCTTTTTTTATGTAATTGTCAGAAAACTATATTCGATTCTAACGTTTTCATCTTAGCTTACATATATTTATCTAAGTTCTTTGTTACGTTAACAACTTCTGTCAAACGCTCTTTTGCTTTGCTAAAGTTCATAGCATTCTTTTCACTGAACTGTGCTGCCATATCTGTACTTGCTGTAACCTCTTCACTAGTTGCTGATAACTGGCTGATATTTTCAACGATTGTATCATTAGACTGATATAAATTTTCAATCATACCATCCATAGTAGAAATATTATCTGTAAGAGCAGTAATATTGCTGTCTAATACTTCAAAATGTCCACTTGCCACATCAAGAAGCTCATTCTGCTGATTTGTAGCATTTACAGATTCCCGTACCTTCTGTGCAACCTGATTTGCATTTTCATTAAGTTCAACAATAATTGCTGCAATACTTTCTGTTGACTGTCTTGTCTGTTCAGCAAGCTGACGAATCTGGTCAGCCACAACAGCAAAACCACGACCTGCTTCTCCGGCTCTCGCACTTTCAATAGAAGCATTTAATGCTAAAAGGTTTGTCTGACTGGAAATCTGGAAAATCATGTTCGCGATATTTTGTACTTCACTTGTCTTATTCTGAAGCTGTTCCATGGAAGCAGCAACTTCTTCATTGGTATCTTTGATGATAACAGACTGTGACTGCATTTCTTTGAGCTTCGCAACACTTTCTGTAATAGCTTCTTCAGAATTCTTTGCAAATCCAACCATATCCTTTGATAATTCCTTAGTCTGATTGATAGAATCCTGAATGTTCTTTGTCATAACAGTCTGTTCCTGAATACTTTCCGCTGTAATCTGTGTACTGTCACCAATTTCTGTCAGCGAAATATGCATTGCATGAGTTGCATCTTCTAAGTCACCCATAAGACCTTCTACGTCTTCTGTACCAGTCTTAACTTCTTCTGCAAGCTTAAGAACATCATTCAACATATTGCTAGTTGCTTCTACCTGTTCCGCAAGCTTATCTGCTGTATGAGCAGTAAAAATTGCTCTTGCTGTTGCCACATTTGCTGCTGTTAATACAAAGAATACCATAACCACTGCCTGTACCACCGCTGTACTGACTGTATTAGAACCTTCGGCTGAGTTTCTGTCTGTAACGGATGCAATTGTCATAACTATTTCAAGGAGATTAACTGCTCCAACTACAAGACAAACCTTCTGTACTAACTTGTAATTATTAGAAATAGATGCCCCTGCAACAATCGGAATGATATAAGCATACACATAAGTCGCATTACTTGTTAAAAGTACAAATATATAAGCAACTGTAAAGGAAACTAATTCCACCATAATGAAACGTTCGCTTGCCTTATTTCTAAAATAGCACACCAAACTGCTGATTAAGGATATAAGCAATAACGCTGTTCCTCCAAGTACAGTTGTGTTAGCCTTTCCTACTAAAATCTGAATAGAAAATAAACCAAGCATAACCACACACACTGCCGCCAAAGTAACGAGGTTTACCTTATTACTTCTTTTGTTCTGGTTATCCAAACTTGCATAATAATACTGTTCTTGCACTTCTTTTGCCATATCGGAACCTCCCAATTCTTTATACCATACCCACCTCACATGTTTTAACATGGATATTCGTACACATTATACAATATTCTTTCACTTTTTTCTATCTTTTTTTACTTTTTTATAGTTTTTTTCTATTATTTTATTCAACATTTCACATTTTTTGTTTTACTTCTGTTTTTGTCTATGCTATAATACGTTCAATTTAACACTTTAAAGGAGGTTCTACCTATGGGAATGACAATGACACAGAAGATTTTGGCTGCCCACGCAGGTCTTGAATTCGTAACTGCCGGACAGCTTATTGAAGCCAATCTGGATTTAGTTCTCGCTAACGATATCACCGGGCCAGTGGCGATTCACGAAGTAGAAAAACTCAATAAAAAAACGGTATTTGATAAAGATAAAATCGCTTTGGTTCCTGACCATTTTACACCAAATAAGGATATTAAATCCGCTGAACACTGCAAATGTGTCAGGGAATATGCAAAAGCCCATGATATTACTAACTATTTTGAAATCGGCGAAATGGGAATCGAGCATGCGCTCCTTCCTGAAAAAGGCTTAATCGTTGCAGGAGAAACCTGTATCGGTGCAGATTCCCACACCTGTACTTATGGTGCATTAGGGGCATTCTCCACTGGCGTTGGCAGTACCGATATGGGTGCCGGAATGATTACCGGTAAGGCTTGGTTTAAGGTGCCTTCTGCGATTCGCTTTGTATTAACAGGAAAACCACAAAAATGGGTTAGTGGCAAAGACATTATCTTACATATTATAGGTATGATTGGTGTAGATGGTGCTTTATATAAATCAATGGAATTTACCGGAGACGGCATTGCCAATCTTTCTATGGACGACCGTTTCACCATTGCTAATATGGCCATTGAAGCCGGAGCCAAAAATGGTATTTTCCCAGTTGATGGAAAAACAATCGCATACATGGAGGAACATTCTTCCAAACCATATACCATTTATGAACCAGATGAAGATGCTGTTTATGATGAAACTTATACTATTGATTTAAGCACCTTAGAACCAACAGTAGCATTTCCTCATCTTCCGGAAAATACAAGAACTGTAGCAGAAGCTGGTGATATTAAGATTGATCAGGTTGTTATCGGTTCCTGTACCAACGGTCGTATCGATGACCTTCGTACTGCTGCCAAGGTACTGGAAGGCAGACACGTTGCAAAAGGCATCCGTGCCATTATCTTCCCTGCTACACAGGCAATCTATTTGCAGGCAATTGAAGAAGGCTTAGTTCAGACCTTTATTAAAGCCGGAGCTGTTGTCAGCACTCCAACCTGTGGTCCTTGTCTTGGTGGTCACATGGGTGTACTGGCAGCCGGAGAACGTGCGGTTTCTACTACAAACCGTAACTTTGTTGGTCGTATGGGGCACATTGACTCTGAAATCTATCTGGCAAGTCCTGCTGTTGCTGCTGCCAGTGCTGTTACAGGAAAATTAAGTCAGCCATCTGAATTAGGATTATAGAAAGGAAGGTAACTACTATGAAAGCAAGAGGTACTGTTCATAAATATGGTGATAACGTAGATACGGATGTTATCATTCCTGCAAGATATCTGAATTCCTCTGATGGTAACGAACTTGCCAAATACTGCATGGAGGATATTGATAAAGAGTTTGCAACAAGAGTGAAAAAAGGTGACATTATGGTTGCCAACAAGAATTTTGGATGTGGTTCTTCCAGAGAACATGCCCCACTGGCAATTAAATGTTCTGGTGTCAGCTGTGTTATTGCAGAAACCTTTGCAAGAATCTTTTACCGCAATGCCATTAATATTGGTCTTCCAATCATTGAATGTCCGGAAGCTGCCAAAGGCATTGAAGCCGGTGATGATGTAGAAGTAGATTTTGACAGCGGAATCATCTATAACCACACAAAAGGAACACAGTTTAAAGGTCAGGCTTTCCCTGAATTTATGCAGAAAATCATCAAATCCGAAGGTTTAATTAACTATATTAACAGTCAGAGCTAATCTGACACAAAAAGTCGGGGGACAACCAGCCGTTGTCCCCCTAATCTATTCTTCTAATCTTAATAAGCTTCTCACGTTAAGACATCCCCATCCCTGCTGGTTAATTGGAAAACCGCAATCCAACGCACTATTCTTAAGTCTTACCTTCACATCTCTTCCAGTCATCCCTGGATAAACGGACAGTAATAGAGCAACGGCTCCTGACACTGCCGGAGTTGCCATGGATGTTCCACTTTTTACGCTATACATTCCATTTGTTCCCATTTTCATTCCGCAACAGCTTACAACATTACTCCCCGGCGCCACAATGTCTGGTTTCACAATACATTCTCTAGTAGGACCTCTGCTGGAATAATCCTTTATCTTACCTCCATCCATTTCCACCAACTCAGAATCATCCGAAGCCCCAACGGTAATTACCTTTCTGCTGTTTCCAGGTGCACCTATTGTTTGTGCAATCGGTCCATTATTCCCTGCCGCCACTACCACAATAATACCTGCATCCCATACTTCGTTTACCGCCTGTACAAGCTGTGAATCTTCATCCAGTTCTTTCCTTGCCGGTGTTCCTACTGATATATTCAAAATCCGGATGTTATATCTTTTCTTGTTCTCCAAAACCCATTTAAGCCCCTTCATTACATCCGAAACCTTACCATTCCCTTTCTGGTCCAATACCTTTACCGCAATTATGTTACACTCCGGTGCCACACCAACATATTTCCCATCAGAAGAAACTCCGTTTCCACCCAGAATTCCACATACATGCGTCCCATGTCCATTATCATCATAAACGGACCTTCTATCAGAAAGAATGTCCTTAAACGCAACAATTCTATTACTTCCATTTATAAAATCCGGATGGTTCCAAATTCCCGTATCCAGCACGGCTACCCCGATATTTTTCCCAGTTATCTGCCGGCTATGTGCCCACTTTAAATCAATAATCTCCGCTACACGATTCATACTTCCGGCATCCTTCTTTTTTTATAATTTATTCATCTCCCCTACTTTGGTTCACATTTTCCATCATTGCCCTATTGAAATAATGTCTTCTTTCCCTTATAATACATTAAATACAATCAAACACTTAAAGGGGAATATCTATGAAAAAGTATTTATCCAGTTTACTCATTGTGTGCATGACTGTGCTTACATTAACCGGGTGCGGCAAGCCGGCATTGATGCCGGAAGAATCCATTCTGGCACTTTATAATTTATATATTTTAGAAGATTCCGAAGGCGCACTTGCACTAGGTATGTCCGAGTCAGATGTAACCAGCATACTCACTTCCTTTGACAAAGCGTTAACCGAATCCCTGAAGAATAATATTACTTCTGCCGGACTTGTCATGGAAGATGCCGAAGTCGCTGAAATTGTTGCTGCCAGAAAAGCAGCTCTCAAAAAAATGAACGCTACCTGTGAACTTGTTTCTTCCACCGAAGAAACTGCTGTAGTTGTTTTGAAAACAACATACTTTGACGAATCCGCATTGGATCAAAAGGCTGCCAATGATGCATTACTTGCCAGCCAGGAATCTGATGCAGCCAGCGAAGAAGAACTACTTTTGGCTGCAACTAAAGCTTATGCCAAGAATCTGATTGACGGCTATCTTTCTGTAACTCCTTCCGCTGATTACAGAGAAATTACCATCGATTGTACTTTCAAAAATAATGTATGGCTTCCTGCCAATATGTCTTCCTTTGGAAAAGATTTAGGCATTGCCATTTCCGGTCAGGTTGCAGAATAGAACAAACCAGACACGACAAAAGGGCATATCCATTGATTTTGGATACGCCCTTTCTTATTTATCAAACCTTTTTACAGTTTTACTGCTGCCTGTAATTCTTTTGAAAGGTCATACATTGTCTTTTTGTCTACCTTACATACCTTACGGTCATAAGTATAAAGTCCATTGACTTCATCCTCTACATCGCTAAGCTGTGTATAGACACATCCACATACCCCCTTTGGAATACCCGGCTCAATCATCTTCTTATACATCTCTACTACCATGGCAGTCAGTTTTTCATCCGTATCGGCACCACCATAACCATAACAGTTATATTTACTATAATAATGTCCATCTACCAGTCGTGTATAACCTCCACATTCGGAAACAAACATTGGTCTATCTCCCACTTCTAAATCAATGGTTTTAAAATAAATATGTTCACTGTCAAAGTCATTCTTTTTCTGCCAGAACCACCCCGAAGTCGAGTCAATAAGTCTTGTAGCATCAAGTCCCTTTACATAATCATACATGTTATCACTGTCAAACTGCCCCCATCCTTCATTAAAGACAGTATATGCCACAATACATGGATGACTGTAAAGATGTTCAATTGTCTGCTTTGTATGCTCAACAAAAATGTTCATACGCTTATCATATTTACTAACATTATCTTTTTTCTGTTTCATTCCAACAGTCGGAAGTGCTGTATCGAAAATGAAAGAATATCCACCATTGTTAATCATATCCTGCATAACCAGCATTCCGTGCTTATCACAATAATAATAGAAGCATTCCGGTTCTACTTTAATATGCTTTCTTAACATATTGAAGCCCATTTCCTTCATACGGAGAATATCTCTTTCATATTCTTCTGGTTCTGCCGGAAGATAGATACCGTCACTATAATATCCCTGATCTAAGACACCATGCATAAAGATTGGCTGACCATTTAAGCTTACACGCTTAATTCCTTCTCTTTCTTCAATTGCAATGGTTCGAAGGGCAAAATAGCTTTCCACCTTATCTTTCATAAACTGAATGGTCAGCGGATACAAATGTGGTTCCTCCACTGTCCAATGTTTTGGATTTGGAACATTAAGTCTGCCTGTCAAACCTTCAAAGCTTTCTTCTAATACTTCTCCATTATCCAAAGTTACCCTTACCTTGAAACACACATTCTCAGCCTGTCCTGACATACCTTCTGTTTCTAAACAGATATCCACACCTGCCAAATCCGGTGTTAAAGATACTTTCTTTATGTAAGAGGACTCTACATTTTCCATCCAGACTGTCTGCCAGATACCACTTACCGGTGTATACCACATACCGCCACGATTTTTACACTGTTTACCATAAGGGTACTCTTTCGACAACGTATCTACTGCCTTTACTGTAAGCTGGTTAACACCATCCTTCTTCACCTTTTCTGTGATATCAAAGTAAAATGGCAGGTATCCGCCTTCATGCTTTCCAACCAGGCTTCCATTTACATAAACTTCCGCAAGCTGATCTACGGCACCAAAATGCAGTAAAATCCTATCTTTACTAAAGTCTTTTGGAATCTCAAAAGTTGTCTCATAGCTTAACTGACTTCCTACGGAATGCCTGTATTCTGAAAGCATGGACTGTGGTGGAAATGGCATCTTAATATCATATCCATTTAACTTCCATTCCTTATCAAGAATCACAAAGCCGTCACGTTTCATCTGTGGTCTTGGATACTGCTTCCATCCAGCAGTGTCTCCTGTTTCTTTTGCATTATCTGTGTTATCAGAACCACTTCTGCATCGTTCCCCTGCTTCTGTCCATAACTCATAATGCCCTTCTCTTATCATTACAAACACTGCATATAATGCAGCAATTACAATAATCCCTGTTATAATTGCTGCCATCCAGATATTTCTGTTTGGGATAAAGGAAAATGTTCCATCTGAATTTTCTATCTGCTCTGCATTACGCAGTACAAATGCTCCAATGACCGGACCAATTACCCCCGGAATTAACACCTGACCAATAATACGGATTCCCTGAAATCTTCCTTCCATGTTCTGTGGGATATGATCACGAATCTTAGCACCAAATACTGTCATTCCTGTAAGGTAACCTGCCATCATAAACAAGGAACCGATAAATACAGGTACTGTTGTCCTGGACACATATAAAATTACATAACCACCCATCAGCATGCTCATCGGAAGAATGGTGCTCTTCTGGAAACCAAGCTGTTCATAAAAACCGCCATATATACCAGTAATAATTGCTGCCAGCAAAATCGCAGGTGCCATAATCAGTACATAATTGTCCATCAGCAATGCCTTCTCATAGTACAAAATCAAATATGGCATAAACGTCTGGATGGAAATACCAAATAATGCAAATACACCCAATACCGCATAAAGAAGCTTATTTTCTTTCATGGTACTGCTTCGGAAACTATAAGTTACATTTTCCCAATAGGAAGATGAACTCTTTGGTGTAGTTCTCATTTCCTCAATAAGGAAAAAGCCTGCCACACCAGCTACCAGCACCACAATACCAATAATAGTAAAAATAGTGCTCCAGCTCTCTGCTTTATCCAAATCAAAGCCCATAAAACCGCCAAATACGATTAAGATGGATAATAATGGCATCATGGAATTGATACCTTCTATCTGTCCTCTGCTACTCTCACTGCCTGCCTCTGTTATCCATGCATTGTATCCGGCATCATTGGCAGCCGAGCCAAAAAACGTCATAATACAATCCAAAATGATTACCAGCGTCACACCCATGGCTGCTGCCTTTGTTACATCTCCAAATACCGGAGTCAGCACATCCATTCTCACCAGCCCAAAGCTCAGTATGGTAATACCCCACACCAGATAACCACCGCATATAAAAATCTTTCTCTTACCAAGCTTATCTGAGAGTGCACCAACCAATATAGTAGTTAATGCCGCTGCTACAGAGCTGGCACTTACCATAAAGGAAATATCCGCCGCTGAAGCATGAAACATCTTGTAAATGAATACATTCAGATACATATTCTCTACTGTCCATGCCACCTGACCGATTAATCCAAATATGACCAGAGCTGTCCAAAATTTACGTCCTATTTTTTTCATCTCTTAACCAAGCCACAGACCACTCACAGTCTGTATGCTCCCTTTCCCATTATTTATTTACTTTCTGTTACCCTCTCATTGTACCACCCCAAAAGTCTCCATGCAAATTATTTAACCTGCTTACATGTAAATCCACTTTTCAAAAAAATTCAAAAAATTGGAACCCTTTTCATTTCCCCCTCATAGAATACAAGTGTAAATGAATTCTAGGAGGACTCAATATGAGTGATTTAGCTGCAACAAACTGTGGATGTGGATGTAATGAAGGGAACAACGGATGTGGCATTCTTTTCCTTATTCTCTTATTAAGCTGCATATGTGGCAATGGTAATAATGGATTATTTGGCGGTAATGGCTGTGGTGGCGACAGCTGCTGCTGGATTATCCTTCTTCTTCTCTTCTGTGGCGGAGGCAATGGTGGAGGCTTTAACTTTGGCTGTGGATGCTAAGATGCAGTGAAAAAAGGGAGTTTACACTCCCTTTTTTTCATTACATGATTTACACTTTCCCTTTTGCAATTGTTTTCTATACTGACACTCTAAGTCAATCTCATAAATTGTGTTTTCGTCTATTACTAATTGCGAACTGCCCGGCTGCTGATTTTTTACACCTTCCAGTTTAAGCATATCCGCTTTCAAACCTCTATATTCCATAAACATCAGTCCATTCTAAGCAAATAAGTGCTTACCTGATAATATATGCTACTTTTTATAGAAATGTTTGATATAATCCATACGGCTGCTCATATTTTCAAGGAGCATATCCAGTATTGTAAGTGCTGCCATTGCTTCTACCACCACTACTGCTCTTGGCACAATGATTGGGTCATGACGCCCTTTTACACTGACCATTATATTCTCCCCATCTTTATTGATCGTTTCCTGTTCTTTGCTGATAGATGGTGTTGGCTTAAATGCCGCACGAAATACAATTTCCGAACCATCACTGATTCCTCCTAAGATACCTCCGGCATTATTGGTCTTTTTACCAGTCACACCCTTGCTATCCTTATAAAAACCATCATTATGTTGGGAACCACACATATTTGCCGCCTCAAATCCAGCGCCTATTTCAAATCCTTTTACCGCACCAATGGACATAACTGCTTTTGCAAGATTCGCATCCAGTTTTTCAAATACAGGCTCACCGACACCTTCCGGCATACCTGTAATAATACATTCTACAATACCTCCAACAGAATCCTGGTTTCTCATCTGTTCCTGCAAATACTCTTCTGCCTGCTTAGAAGCTTCCATATCTGGCATATATACAGGACTTATCGAAATATTTTCTTTTTTGCAATTTTTATAATTAATCACAACTGGTCCGATGGATTTCGTATATGCATTGATTTCAATTCCAAGCTGTTTTAAAATCTCCATGGCAATGGCACCTGCTGCCACTCGTCCTATCGTTTCTCTTCCTGACGAACGTCCACCACCACGGTAATCACGAAATCCATACTTCATATCATAAGTATAATCTGCATGACCCGGTCTGTAATAAGATGCAATCTCTGAATAATCACCGGAACGCTGACTTTCATTGTATACCACCATGGAAATTGGAGTCCCTGTCGTCTTCCCTTCCATAATTCCAGACAAGATTGTCACCTTATCTCCCTCTTTGCGGGGAGTTCCATAAGGATTACTACCTGGTTTTCTTCTATCTAAATATGTCTGAATCACTTCTTCACTAATCGTAAGTCCTGCAGGACAGCCATCTACTACTACCCCAATACCTTTTCCATGAGATTCACCCCATGTCATAATTTTAAACTGATTTCCATAAGTCGAACCTGCCATAATACCATTCCTCACTTCCAAACTGTTTCCTACAGTATAATATTAAATACTAAAGAAGTCAAAATTCTTCTTTACTTTCATAAAATTATTTGCTATAGTATTCTAGGTTAAAGAGGGAATTGAGGGGCACACTACAGTGTGCCCTTTGTTATGCTCTTTATTATGTTAAAGAATTACAACGTTACTGTTTAATTACAATACATGGAGGCAGTTATGCAGAAAAAAATATCTAATTTTTTATTTCAGTTAATAATGATTATAATGGGTAACTCTATTTATACTTTGGGTGTGACAATGTTTATTCTCCCAAATGAATTAATCACAGGCGGAACTACAGGTCTTGCTCTTTCCATTAACCGCATTACCAATATCCCAATCAGCAGCTTCGTATTATTCTTTAATGTTACGATGTTCCTATTAGGACTTTGCGTACTTGGAAAGAAATTTGCACTGACTACTTTAATCAGTACCTTTTATTATCCATTTGCACTGGAATTTTTCCAGCGTTTCCCATTCCTGTCAGATATCACAGATGACTTATTGTTAGCTACTATTTATGCAGGACTTATGATTGGCGCAGGTATTGGTCTGGTTATCCGTTGTGGTGCCTCTACCGGCGGTATGGATATTCCTCCTTTGGTATTAAATAAGAAACTTGGTATTCCAATTTCCGTTTCTCTTTATGTAATAGACTGTGCTGTCTTATTGTCACAGATGGTTTATAAAGACAAAGAACGTGTTCTTTACGGAATCCTTTTGGTTATCATTTATTCCTTCGTATTAGACAAGGTGCTTTTACTGGGCAATTCTAAGTTCCAGGTAAAGATTATCAGCAAAAAGCATGATGAGATTGTGGATGTTATCTTGACTAAATTAGACCGTGGTGCTACTCTTCTGAAAGCAGAGACTGCATACCAACATTATGACACTAAGGTTATCCTTACGGTAATCAATAACCGTGAATATGCCCGTCTGAATGAATTAGTATTAGAAATTGACCCTAAAGCCTTCATGATTGTAGAACAGATTCGCGAGGTAAAGGGGCGTGGATTTACATTAGACAGACATTATAAAGAACCATTTAGATTTGATAATACAGACTTATAATATAATATTTCCAAATACATACAAAAGGGAATGGCATCAAACCGCCATTCCCTTTTTGTATATCAGACTATGCTTTCCATTCTATTTTTCTTAACTCCTTTTTCTTAAGCTCTCCGCTTCTCCTTCTCCATCTATATACACCACCAATTACGTTATACAATAGAAAAGATAATACAACCAGCTTATGAATAATGCCAAACTTTTCCCTTGCGGTTCCATGATAAATAACTCCTCCACAGGATACTTTACCGCCCTCTTTCAGATAAGCAATCAAGTCCGATTCCTTTCGTATCGTATCTGGAAGTTCCGTGTAAGCAGTTCCTATGCAATTCTCCCTGTGAGAATCGCTTCCTCCAAAACCTGGCAGTTCATACTTGGCCGCCAGCGCAGCGGCTCCTTCATTGCTTTCTTCCTTTTCACAGGAATTATATTCCTCAAGAAAATCAAATTCTCCCATGACTTCTTCCAAATTGTGCTTCTTCCAGGTCTTTACAATACTAAGATACCGCTCTCCGCATGGATGCGCCGGTCCAAGTATCCCTCCATAGCGGTGCACAATGTCAATCAATACCTTCACCGGCAAACCTCTAAGTTCCAGAATGGGAAGCTTTACTCCCTCTGGCATAATAACCAGAATATGTCCCGCATCAATAGTGTCGTATTCAATCCCTTTTAAAACAACAAAGTCCTGGTGCTTTTTGCCCTTTATGGTATACTTCCACTTACGATATCCATTATATGAATTGTGGTCTGCTACAAGCATTCCACCAAACCCTTGCTCTTTTAAAATTTCAATATATTTTTCAACAGGAACTTTGGCATCCAACGAACCTTCTCCTGTGTGACAATGCATATCAAATTTCATGTCTTTCGTCCCCTCTTTCCTGTAATCCCCGCTCTAGTTATGAGCCGTGTCCCTATTTCCCTGTACACATACATTAAAGCATAGCTGACAGTTAAACGTGACTGTAATTCTATGGTAATTGAGAAAGCTTCTCTTCCAGTGTGTTCATCTTCTCCGGTCTTTTCTCCAGATATTCTTTTCTAAGCTGCTCACTGGCATTCTTCACTTCCCATTCTAAATCTCTTGCTGACAACAGATTACAATTCTGTCCTCTGATGATAATCTGTTCTAGTCTGTCTGAGGTTGCAATCGTTACGTTATATTTACGTCCATTTTCATGGGCAAATTTTTCAATAAACTGATCCGCCGTCTCCGCTTCCTTCGTATATACCACATGAATGTTGTGATAATTGAAAATCTCTGTGTCATGTCCTTTTACTCTATAAGCATCAAATACCACAATCAGGTGGCAGTTACGGATTCCCTGATAGTTACACATTACATCCATAAGCTTTTCCCTTGCACTGTCAATATTGACCTCTGCCAGTTCTTTCAAATCTTCCCATGCAAATATTACATTATAACCATCTACCAAAAGATATTCTTCCTTTGACTTTGGCGGGGTATAAGTTCTTGTAACAGGTGGAGTGTATTCCTTTTTCACTCTCCTGACCACGCCATTCTTTGGTCTTGGCTGACTTTTTTTATTGGCGTAAAAGGTCCTCTCTAAAATAGAATCAATCTCCTCTGTTCCTATCCACTCTTCTTCATAGGCATCCTCAAATTCTTCTTCAAGGCTGTTTAAAATATTCTCTGCACTTTCAGTCTTTCCACTTTCTGATGCCCACATACCTGCTTCATAATCCCATTCTGGCATATCCACCTTCAGATGTGCATAATCCTCTACTTCTTCCCAGTTCACCACAAATCCGGCACCATGAGAACAGAATACTGACCCTGTAGGATGTTCCAAATCACGTTCCGAATCGTAACCCATTTTCTCAATCACTTCTTGGGCATTATGACAAGGCGCATATCCTTTTAAGACACAAAACAGGCTTCCCTGTCCCTTGGTATAAGAAATAACTTCCTGCTGATAATCACCCAGCGATGCCGCTGGCACCGTTCCTGTAAGTACCATCTTACCATCCTCTGAAAATGGTGCTTCAAAAGTTCCATGCATACGTTCCATATCCGTCATAGCTCGTCCGATGTTTCCTTCAGGAACTTCCAGACGAAATTCATATACTGGTTCTAACAGCACGGATTCCGCACATTTTAATCCGTGGCGGACTGCTCTGTACGTAGACTGACGGAAATCACCTCCTTCTGTATGCTTTAAGTGGGCTCTTCCTGCCATTAAAGTTATCTTCATATCAGTAATAGCCGAGCCTGTTAATACCCCTTTATGCTCACGTTCCAGCAAATGAGTCAAAATGAGCCTCTGCCAGTTGCGGTCTAATTCATCTTCACTGCAGGCAGTCGCAAACTTAACACCACTTCCCGGTTTCAATGGTTCTAACAGAAGCTGTGCCTCTGCATAATGTCTTAATGGCTCATAATGACCAATTCCAATTACCGGAGCTTTAATCGTTTCTTTATACACAATATTTCCGGAAGAAAATCCGACTTCCACACCAAAACGCTCTTTTATCATAGATTTTAGAATTTCAAGCTGTACCTGTCCCATAATCTGAACCTGAATTTCCTGTAATTCTTCCTTCCAGACTACATGAAGCTTTGGGTCTTCCTCTTCTAACTCACGTAATTTAGGAAGCATCACCATAGCATCACAGCCCTCTGGCAAAAGAACCTGATAGGTAAGCACCGGTTCAAGCACCGGTAAGTCAGAATCTGGTTCCATGCCAAGACCGTCTCCCGGCTTATTCTGAGACAGCCCTGTTACTGCACAGACACAGCCTGCCTCTGCCTCATTTACTGCACTATATTTCTCACCGGAATAAATGCGAATCTGGTTCACCTTTTCCTGTAATTCTCCAATCTGTTCCTTTACCTTAAGAGTGCCTCCGGTAATCTTTACGAAAGTCAGACGACCACCCTGTTCATCTCTTGCAACCTTAAATACCTTGGCCCCAAACGTATCTGCATAATCAGGCATTGTCATAAATACTTCCATGCCTTCCATCAGTTCCTCTACCCCTTCCATCTTAAGAGCAGAACCAAAGAAACAAGGAAATACCTTTCTTGCCTTAACCAGATCCTGAATGACCTGCTTTGTAATAACCGGATGTTCTTCCTCCAGACATTCAGCATCACATTCTAAAAATGTTTCCAGCAGACTTTCTTCTCCACACATAGCAATATTCTCATAGAACTCTTCCCTTCCCTGTGTGGTAAAATCAATACATCCACTGTCAAACTTTCTCTGAAGTTCTTCTAATAATGCCTCTCTATCCGTTCCCTGCTGGTCCATCTTATTGACAAACAGAAAAGTTGGAATATTATATTTCTTCAAAAGTCTCCATAAAGTCTTCGTATGTCCCTGCACACCATCCGCTCCGCTAATCACAAGAATAGCATAGTCAAGCACCTGTAATGTTCTTTCCATTTCTGCCGCAAAATCCACATGCCCCGGGGTATCAAGAAGGGTTACACTACTATCCCCAAACTGCATTACTGCCTGCTTTGAGAAAATAGTAATCCCTCTTTCCCTCTCCAATTCATGGGTATCCAAAAAAGCATCCTTATTATCTACTCTTCCAGCTTTTCGGATGCTTCCGCTTTTATATAAAAGTGCCTCTGACAAAGTTGTCTTACCGGCATCTACATGGGCAAGAATGCCAATTACATATCGCTTCATAATTTCCGTTTCCTTTAAACTAATCTCTTCTCCATTATATCTTTTTTCTCATCTTTATGCTATAGTTTTCTTGAGGTTTATGATTTTTGATTTTTATGTCGATATAACTTACAGTTTATAAAGAATTGAGGTATGAGTATGGCAATAAGTAGCAGCCGAATTCCCAATAACCCTGCTTCTAGCAATCCAAATGCCGGTAAAGCTGCAGGGCGCAGTGTTGGTAATCTAAGTAATTATGGACAGGCGCTTCCGGTAAAACAATTGTCAGTAGGACAAGTAATTAAAGGCGAAGTAACCGACCTTCGCAATAATGAGATTGTGGTCACTCTGGAGGACAATACAAAGGTAGCTGCCCGACTGGAAAATGGTGTTTCGCTTTCCATCGGAGATACGGCTGCTTTTCGTGTGAAGGATATTTCCATCAGTCACATTACTTTGGAGTACATTCCCAAAAGTGAACTTGCTGTTGCAAACAGCACCATTAACAAAGCATTAGAGGAAGCCGGACTTCCTAAAAATGATAAAAATATTACAGTTGTAAGAGAACTTATGAATCAGGGGATGCCAATCAATAAACAGGCAATCCAGAATGTTTTGATTCAGTCCTATGCCCATAAGAATGTAGATGTCAGTACCCTTATTCTTATGAATAAGCAGCGTATTCCATTAGATAATGGTGCCGCTGAACAACTACAGCATCATATTGATGGTCATCATCCGATGGCTTCCGATATCTCCTCTCTTACAACCGAAGTTTCCACACTTTTGCAGAGCTTTGCCATTTATAACACAGCAGAAAACTGTCAGACCTTCGGGAAAGAATTATTTTCTATCCTTTTCCCAGCCACTGCAGACAGCCTAAATGAAGCTTTAGCATCAAAAGAGCCAGATATTTCTTTCTTATCTTCGGAGGAACGTTCTGAATTGATTGCTACACTTGAAATGTTCTCTCTTTCCGAAGATGCGAAAGAAGCTATTTTGAATGGTTCTCTCTCTCTTCGTGATGCCATTGCACTTACGAAAGAAAATATCAGTATTGCCATGAGCATTGATGAAAACCATCTTGCAGAGCTAAAGGAACGACAAGAAACAGAGCTTATGGAAGGTAATGTAATTACTTCACCTGCCGAAATGGAGGCAGAACTCAACAGCCTGACCAAAACCATAGAGGCTTTTGATATTCCTTCTGTTGGAACATTATTTGATGAATACCACTTATTACAAAGTGCAAACAATGAAATCGGTGCTATTTTAGATGGGGAAGGCAGGGAAAATCTTACAGAGCTGTTAAAAGATTTTCCATTTAGCCCCAAATTAAAGGAAATGATTGCAAAAGGTGAAGCTTCTGTAAAAGATGTACTTAACACACTTAAGAATGTTATGCCATTAACAGACCCAAATCACTTAAAGGCTTTATTCCAATCTGAAGAATTTAAAGACATTTTACAGGCCGGTCTTTCTGCCAACTGGACTCTGTCCCCACAACAGCTCAGAAACCCGGAAAGTGTACAAAAGCTTTATGATAACCTTTACGAACAGACCAAACAATTAAGTGAGCTTGGCAAAACTTCCTTTATGTCTGGTCTGATGTCTGGTACCAATTTAGAAACACCTTCGCAGAGTTTAAAGCAGAATATGGACTTTATGAACACCTTGAATCAGATGTTTCCTTATGTAGAGCTTCCACTCCGCTTAAAAGAACAGATTACTCATGGTGACCTGTACGTATATACCAAAAAGCAGGCTTTAAAGAAAAACCCATCTAATATCAGTGTATTACTGCATTTAGAGCTGGCCTCTCTTGGACCACTTGATATCAAACTAAACTTAAATGGTAATGTCATTGACTCCATCTTTTATTTTACAGATAAAGATGCCATGAATCTGATTGCCGGTAATATAACCTTGTTAGAGGACTCTTTGGCCATGAAGGGATTTCTGTTAAAATCTTCTATGGAAATGCAGGCTGAACCAAAAAATGTAATTAAAGAATTTATAGAAAAAGACGTAAGGGAAACACCGATGCAACGATATACTTTTGATATCCGTGCTTAAAAAGGCATCCTCTTTTCTTACAAAAATGCCTATATATGAGGAGAAGGAGCTGTGTACACAGCTCCTTTTTGAATGGGTTATATTTTACTATTCTGAACGTATAAATAATCCTTTTTATTAGAAAATTCTGTTGTTGATTGCCTGAGCAACCATCGCCTGATCTTCTGTCATTTCTTTAAAAAATCTTAATTTTAACATAATATACATCTCCTTTTCTTCTACTGTTAACATCATATATGTTAACAAAAACTCATTTTATTTTCTTCGTTACTTTAGAAAGCTTTTTTCGTGATCCCTCAATCACTTGCTTTCTGAAACTTATTTTATACTTTTTTTAGCAAAAATACATTGCAAAAAATATAAAAACACATTGCAAAAATTGCAAACTTTGGTATAGTATAAATAAGGAGTGATTTTAATGCAAAAAGAAGAAGTTTTTAGCTTCAATCATATGAATTTAGAGAAAAAATATGCTAACGCCAAAAAGATCAAATACGACCTCCATTGTCATGAAAGATATGAAATATACTATATTCTGCATGGAAATGTAAAGTTTCTGGTAGAAGGTTACGAGTACCATCCACCAGCCTCCAGCGTACTTCTAATTGCACCTCACCGTTTCCACGGAATGCAGGTACTTACAGATGAGCCTTATGTACGCTACTGTATCCATTTCTCCGCAAAACTACTAACCAAAAGAGAACGTGAACTTCTGCTCCCTTCTTTCAATAGCGAAAATATCATGTTTTCCAATATTAAGGACTATGAACTGGAACGTTACATGGATTCCATTGAAGAATGCCAGAATTTTGACCAACCGCTCCAAGACATTGCAATTCGCGCACGACTGCTCTCTCTTTTGGTGCAATTATTTGCAATATCTCACTCAGCTGTCGGCGGTCAGGGTGCAGATGAGGACACAAAAGAGATTCTCCGCTATGTCAACGAGCACCTGACGGAAAATCTTCAGTTAGAAACACTTGCCAAACAGTTCTTTATGAGCAAGAACCACTTGACCAAGCTTTTTAAAGACGCAACCGGAAGTACCGTTGCCAATTATATTTTACAGAAGCGAATGTCCTTAGCAAAAGGGATGCTCCGCGCCGGCGAACCTGCTACTTTAGTGGCAGAAAAGCTGGGATACGAGGAGTACACCAGCTTTTATCGCAACTATAAAAAAGTATTCGGTTTTTCGCCTGCGAAAGAACCAATATCCCAAGAAGTTCCAAAAGAATTTTAAGAACAACAAAGGGTATTCCTTAATCCGGAATACCCTTAATTCTATTTTTGTATAAATTAATAAAAAGAACGGTACTTACTGTCATTGCCACCACCTCTGCAATTGGATAAGCCCACCATACTGCATCTAAACCAAACTTAATTGCAAAAATATATGCCACTGGTAAAACCACAAACAACTGACGAATTGTCGATGTAATAAGACTGTAGATACCATTTCCAAATGCCTGGAATACAGAACTTAACACAATACCATAACCTGCAAAAATAAAGCTCAAAGAAATTATTCGGAGTGCTTTTACACCGATTTCAATCATTTCTGCGTTGGCATCAAATAATCCAAGTAACTGTACTGGTGCAACCTGAAAAATCAATGTACCAATGGCCATAATAGCACATGCAAGACCAATGCTAAATTTAATTGTGCTGACAATCCTCTGCTTTTTCTGCGCTCCATAATTGTAAGCGATAATTGGAATTAATCCGTTTGTAAGACCAAAAATCGGCATGAAGATAAAGCTGTTAAGCTTAAAGTAAATTCCATATACCGATACTGCCACTTCTGAGAACATCAATAAAATACTATTGAAGCAGAACGTTAAAACTGAACCGATGGACTGCATGATAATGGATGGAATTCCTACAACGAGAATAATCTTTATTACCTTGAAATCAGGACGGAATCCTTTTAATGAAAGGGAAATCTCCTTATTCTTAGTAACGTTGAAGAAAATACCTACCAACATAGATACTATCTGTCCAATAACTGTTGCAAGCGCTGCTCCGGCCGCTCCCATTTGAGGGAAACCAAACATACCAAAAATCATGATTGGGTCTAAAATCAAATTTGTAATTGCTCCACTCATCTGTCCAATCATGGAATAAATCGTGTTACCAGTTGCCTGTAACAGACGTTCTAAGATAATCGCTCCAAACAACCCAAAAGACATCATTGCAATGATGGTCATATACTGCACACCATTTTCAACTACCGCAACATTATCAATCTGGCTTTCAAAGAACATTCTAACGCCAAAAATTCCAAATAAAGCAATTAAAATATAACTGCATGCAGCTAAAAACAAACCATGCATAGCCGCCTTATTTGCCATCTCAAACTTCTTTTCACCAAGACTCTTCGAAAGAAGTGCATTAACACCTACTGCAGTTCCGGTTCCAAGAGCAATCATTAAAGTCTGCACCGGGAACGCTAACGATACTGCTGTCAACGCATCCTGACTATATCTTGCTATAAAAATACTATCTACAATGTTATACAAAGCCTGAATAAGCATAGAAGCCATAATTGGTAGCGACATGCTGGCAAGTAACTTAGGAATCGGCATAACACCCATCTTATTTTCCTGTATCATTTGTGTTTCTTCCATTTTCTTATCTTTCCTCTTTCTGTCTATTCTATCCTACCCATATTAAATCCGTAAAAGGGCCCATATCATAATCATCTGCACAAAGCCATCCAGATTTCCCGTTTTCGCTTTTGAATTTAACATACAGAGTACCTTCAGAACGACGAATCTTAACTGGTTTTACCTTTTCCCAACGTTTTCCAACAAAAGCAATCTTTGCATCTTTAGTTGGCTTCTTATAAAATTCTGTCATTCCCGGCGCAAGGGTAATCTGATTCTTTTCATTATAAATATTGGAAATCGTATAAGTTTTAGTTTTAACATAACTTACCTTTCCACCTTCCAGCTTCATCGGTATCAAATCATAATGATTTCCAATCAAGTCATCTACTCTAAATGCACTTTCTACTTTAACAAAGAATTTCCCATTACCATTTACCTTATGTAAAATACCATTTCCAAGGAAGAAATTCTCATCTATTTCCTCCGGTTCCATCCTATGCAGCTCAACC
>CAZRLE010000014.1:0-21415 GCA_964600705.1 uncultured Lachnoclostridium sp.
GGCTAAACATTTTTATATCAGGGAGGAATTATCATTATGATAGCAGATGTAGAAAAACCGGTATATGAAGTATTAGACCAGTTAAATATTCCATATATGCGTGTAGAGCACGAAGCTACTGCTACCTGCGAAGAAGCTGATTTAGTAATGGGCGATTTAACAGGAACACCAAGCAAGAGTCTTTTCTTAACTAATAAGAAGAAAACTACTTTCTGGTTGGTTCTCATGAACGGCAACAAACCACTTAACATCAAAGAATTTTCTCCATTAATTGGTGAAAAACATGTTAGCTTCGCTTCCGAAGAAAAGATGATTGAAAAGTTAAATTTAACTCCGGGTCATGTTTCTGTATTTGGATTAATTAATAACAAAGAACATGATATTCGTGTCGTTGTCGATACCGAACTTCGTGAAGGCGAAAAAATTACATTCCACCCAAATATCAATACAGCAACCATCGAAATCCCAACCGATGATATGTTCCGCTTTATTGAATATATGGGAAATCCGCTGGAGGAAATTACATTACCTTAGTGACCAAAATGAGCAGCGTTCTAAGAAGGACGCTGCTCTAAATTTATCCACTTCAAGTAATCTTTTAATAAGAAGGCACAAAAATATGGAAACGTATAAATATTATCACTAAATCCAATATTTCCGGCAGTAAACTTAATTCCCCACTGAATATCCGGATATGACTTACTTTGAATCAAAGTTCTAAGTGTCTTTGCGGTTCCCTTTACCGCCTTCACTTCCACTGGAACCAAATATTCCTGTGTGCGTACAAAGAAGTCTTCTTCCAATGTAGAATCATCTTTTTTATAATAATATAAGTCATATCCACATTTTCTCAGGGCTTCACCAACAATATTTTCATATAACGCACCCTTATACACACCCAGATTTTTATTGGCACGTAAATCTTCCTGTGCTTCCTCATCTAACATTGCTACAAATAATCCAGTATCAAAGAAATACAATTTATACTTTGAATCATCATAATTACCCTTTAACGGCAATTCCGGAAAGTTCATACAATAGCAGATATTCACAATCCCCGCATCTCTCAGCCATTCAATGCAACCACGATAATCTTTAAATCTTGCACCACTTGCTACTTTTGATATTTGAAATTTCTTATTATCTTTAGCAAGCTGTATTGGAATCTGTTCAAAAACATTAAGTATTCTGGTTTGATCTAAACCTTCTGCATATTTTCGAATATCTTCACGATAGTCATTTAAAAGCTGATGCTGAATATCTAAGGTTCCTTCAAAGGTATCATTTTTAATATACTCACGCACAACCGCAGGCATCCCGCCAAGAATACAGTAATCCAAAAAATAATTACTATATTGCTTCATTTCCAATTCATTAAATGGCTTTTGCTCCCTCATATGTAGAAGCATATCCTCAATTACAGCATCGTTATAACCCTTTGCCCATAAAAATTCTTCAAAATCCATGGAATACATTTCATAATCCGTCTTATACCCCACACTATTACTCTCAATTCTTTTATAGTGGATTCCTAACAATGAGCCACTGCATATCACATCAAATCTTCCATCTATCTTAAAAAACTTTAATGCCGTTGCAATCTCTGGATATTCCTGCAATTCATCAAAAATAAAAATCGTCTTCTCTGGTACAAATTTCTTTGATGGGTCTATACGGGAAATATTACGAATCATATCCTCCACCCTATATCCATCTTCCGTTATCATTTTATACTTAGGTTCTTCTACAAAGTTAATGTATATAATACTTTCATAATTCTCTTCCGCAAAACGTCGAATCGATTCTGTTTTCCCAACCTGTCTTGGTCCTTTTACAATTAAAGGTTTTCTATCTGTATTTTCTTTCCAACTCACCAGATAACTGTCTATTTTTCGTTTTAAATACATCTCACTCATCCTTTTCACTCCTCTCTATTCATAGTATACAAAAAAATGAGTGACTTATGCAACAGTTTTACAAAAAAATGAGCGACTTTCTTCAATATCTCACAAAAAAATGAGGGACTTTCCACCAAATTCCTCATTTTCCTTATTTTTCTCTATTTAAGCACCAACTCAAACCATTAAACAACAGTGTTCCTATCAGCAATACAATCGAACCATAATTTAAGCCCCATGTAATGTCTACCACAGAATCCAACGCCCCACATCTTATATGATTGTCTATATCTAAAATCGGAAAATATAAGGCTATTGAACATAAAACTAAACTTAAAACAGAATATCCTTGCCATCTGTCTTTCAATTTTCCTCTTCCTAATATGATACCTGTAAATGCCAGTCCCCATGAGCCAAATCCTAAAATCAACGGAATAACTTCAAGCCAGACAGAACCAGCCAGAGTATTTTCTTTGTTACTTCCCATTATCAAAACAAATAAAATTATTATTAAAAATACACCTACTGTTCCAATAATCCAAGCCATTTTCTTTCTTATATTAAGTGTAAATCGTTCTTTTTCTTCCAGAGAGATTTCCGAGATATTCTTAATAATACTATCCTCTGATTCATTCACTACTCCCAGTAACTCCGCCACCGAAATCCCCAACACTTCCGCCAAAGGCTCCATCAAACTTAAATCAGGATAGTTAAGTCCTCTCTCCCACTTACTGACTGCTGCTGGCGAGACATGCAGTTTTTCAGCTATCTCCTTCTGAGTCCAACCCTTCTCTTTTCGGATTGCGGCTATTTTATTTCCTACCTCTTTTGCATCCATTACTTCGCCCTCCTAATTGTACTTTCCCCTAATAACTGATAAAAAGTATACTCATAATAGGCAGAAATTTCAATCGACTTTAAGTTAAATGTAATTATTTTCACTAATTCTCTCTTGCTTTTCCCCAATAACCTTCTTCAAAGCCGTGGGTGTCTCTGCCTTTTTCGCCCGCCAGCATAGGGCATCTAGTACAACTTTGCCTTGAGATTTTTTGCAAAGTGTGGCACGAGAGCCTTGTTTGAATAAAATGAAAAGAACCAGATTAGGCTAATAGTGTTTTTTACTATTAAGACTAACTGGTTCTTTGAAATTTTATGAGTTTGGCGAAAGTGCCACATGATCAAGGCAAAAAATCCAAGGCATTAGTTGTACTTATGCCCGTAAAGCTGCCAGAAAAAGGCAGAGACACCCACGGCTTTGTAGAAGTCTTCCGTCAATCATAAAGAATTATTTCTTCCCTGTCTTTTTCTTTCCCTGCCATGCATGCATACCAAGTGCCAATGCGATTACGCCATAGGATACGAATACACGGAAGTATTCACCGATTGCGGCGTTACCGAACAACTGGTTACCTGCAAGTGGAGCTACGATAAACATTGTATGGAATAAAATAATTCCAAGGATAGCCTGCTTATTTGTTGCTTTCTGTACGGATGCACCACCTACTAATAAAGCTGCGATAGAGAAAGTTGCTGTATTGGTATGTGCACCGTAAGTAGAAAAGGTACCTACGTTCTGTAAGTTTACTAACTGTCCTAAGCTTGCTAATACAGTAGACATAATCATAGCAATGATACGAACCTTATCTACGTTAATACCTGCTGCGTTAGCAACGGCACGATTCTGACCTACTGCTCTCATTTCCTGACCAAGCTTTGTTCTTAAGATTGCATTGTTAAATAAGCAAACTGCTCCAATGCAAAGGTAAGTAAACATTGGTAAACGTACCATCATAGTTGCCTCATATACAGCCGGAATATAAGTAATTCCATACACAACGGCTGTAATTACTAAGTTTGTCACCAGCTTCTTTACTGGTGGCTGGTTCTTTTCTACGAACTTAATATAGACAAATTTAGCTACATTATATACAACTGCAATAACACAGCCATATTCAATTGCTGTTAATAACAGTAATCTTTCCTGTCCAAGTGCAGCTTCCACTGCCGGAATATATGTTAATGCATAAATCACAACAACGCCGGCTACACTGAAACCAACTGCTTTCCAGTCCACAGTCTGTTTCTTAATTAATTTCCAAACAACAGATAATACAATCACTGCAAGGCTTACAAAGAATGCTACTTCCACTACAGTTAACAATGGAATGGTATCTAAAGCATACTTAATTGTATTTGTTAAGTCAATTGTATTTTTTACACCGATTCCGGTAGAAATCATTAACTTATCGTTTACGATTGGAATTAATCCACCGAATACGAATAAGAAAATGAACTGGTAGAATCCTTCTGCAAAGTAACCAAGTACAAGACCACCAACCATTTCTGTACCCTTCATCTGGTTGAATAAAAGTCCTACTAAATATCCTAAGATAATTGCAATTGGTACTGCAACCAATGCAGTCACCACTACACCTGTAATGCCTACAAATCCCCAGTGGGTTGTAAGGAAAATCGCTATCTGGGCTGCAATGGCACCAAGTACGATACCAAAGTTAAGACCAAGACCGGCTACAACCGGAATAATTAATGCTAATACTAAAAGTGCATTTCTTGCAATACGCGTTGCTAATTCTGCTAACAGGAAGGTAAGTGTCTGTCCTGATGCCAAGAATCCTCCAACACAAAGGAACACAAATAAAAATACTACGATATTATCTACTAAAAACTTCTTAATTCCACTCTTATTCACGTCCGCTTCCTCCCTTCGCCTGTGTTAATGCGTAGAGAATCATACCATTGGAGATAACCAAACGCATAACTTCTGATAAATTTCCTTCTGGAAGGAACTGGTTTGCTACAGGTGTACCAAGTGCAATGATACCCTGGAATAAAAATGTACCAACAATTACATGAGAAATACTTGCACGTTTTGGTGTTGCTCCACCGATTAAGATAGCTGCAACTGCCGCAAATCCCATCATCATTGGTCCATTATAAAGCTGCATAAATCCAAACGCTCCAGCATATACAACGATACCTACAGCTGCTAATACTGTAGAAAGTGTAGTACCTAAAATACGCATTTTATCTACATCAATTCCAGCCGCTCTTGCATAAGCCGGATTGGCACCTGCTGCACTCATGGCCATACCTGTCTTAGAACGCATAAATAACCATACTAAGAAGCAGATAAAGAAGAAAAATGCAATTAAACCTGTTGGGAACACGAAATCCCCAATTTCAATTTTCAAAGTATTGTTCATTACTTCACTGAAAGATGATGCTAAAGATACTGTGTTACGAACACCATATCCCTGATTTGCATAAATCAGCTCACCATTTTTAACCGGAAGCACTGTCCATACAATATTCATAAGCGCAATGACAGAGAACCCAATATAAGTTGTTACTGTCATCTCATTGCCTTTAACCTTATTTAATAAAAGTGCGTATGCCCATCCGATGAAAATACCTAATACTGCACCAATTAACATAGCTGCAATAATTGCTACCCACTGTGCAAATAATGGGCTGATGGCTACTAATGCAGGCATCTGGGCAACTCCTGCTTCTACTACTGCAATTCCGCCAAGAAGACCGCCTACAATACCAAGAGAAATACCAAAGTTAGGTCCGATTCCACACTGAATGGCAGGTACCATGGCAAGTGTCAGAATACCATACATACCCCAACGACGGATAACATCACTAAGAGAACCTGGAATACTCATACCATAACCGCCTGCTGCCGCTAATAAAAAAAGGAAGAACGCAGTAATGATAATACGAGGCAGACCAATTGTATTCACTAATTTCTTTACTTTTTCCATAATTAGTTGCCTCCTTTCGCTTTTTTAGAACCAGACATGGCAAGACCAAAGTCTACATCTGAAGCATCCGCTCCCAAAATAGCAGATACTTTACCACCTGCAACAATGGCAATTCTGTCACATACAGAACGAAGCTCTACTAATTCAGAGGATACCATAACGATTGTCATACCTGTTTCTCTGTTTAACTTAGTTAATGTTTCTAATACTAATTTCTTTGCACCGATATCGATACCACGAGTTGGCTCAGATACAAATAAAATATTTGGTTCTAATGCCAATGCTTTCGCAAGACATACTTTCTGCTGATTACCACCGGATAATCTTCCTGCATGCTGATTAGGTCCGGTACAACGGATATCCAGCTCTTCAATCATCTTTTCAGCATATTCTTTGGCTGCTTTATTATCATATAATTTGAAGAAACCATATTTCTTTAAGAATTTGTTGTTGGTTGTCATTGCACCAAAAACAATATTCTGCTCAATGCTTTCTTCTAACAGAAGACCAACACCTTTTCTGTCTTCGGATACAAACGCCACATCATTACGAAGGGCTTCCCCTAATTTCGAAAGGTCTAATGGGTTTCCATTGATTTCTACTTCACCTTCTGCAGGATAAAGTCCCATAATACCATTTGGAATACCAAGTTTACCCTGTCCGGCAAGTCCACCGATACCAAAGATTTCACCTTTCACGATATCAAGGTCAATACCTTTAACCTTTTCACCCGGCATATCTACATGGTAATTTCTTACTTTAATTGCAATATCTTCTGGATTTAAGGTTCTGGTATCTTCTGTATCATCTACTAACTTTTCTACTTTTCTACCAATCATTAACTCAGCAATCTCAGCAGAGGAAGTATCTTTGATATCTCTTCTTGCTACAAACTCACCATCACGGAGTACAGTCATACTGTCTGCAACTGCCATTACTTCGTCAAGACGGTGTGTAATAAAGATAATCGCAATGCCTCTGGCTGCAATCACGCGCATTACCTCCAAAAGACGTTCTGCTTCACTTTCTGTTAATACCGCAGTCGGTTCATCAAATACAAGCACCTTAAGGCCCTCTTTATCAATTTCACGGGCAATTTCGATAAACTGCATATATCCAACCGGAAGTCCTGCAACCTTTATGTAGTCTTCAATCTGTAAGCCAATGGAATCCAATGCCTTTTTCGCGTCTTCAGACATAGCTTCCATATCTAATGTATTCATCTTAGGACCAAAAATACGGCTTACCAAGTTTGGATTGGTTTTTTCACGACCAATTTTAATATTCTCTGTAACAGTAAATCCCGGAATTAACATAAACTCCTGATGCACCATCCCAATACCATATTCCATGGCTTTTACCGGACTGTCAATCTTTGCTACTTCTCCTGAAATCTCAACGGTTCCCTCAAACCCTCCTGTGGAATGAATCACAGGCATACCAAACAAAATATTCATCAGTGTGGATTTCCCTGCACCATTTTCACCCATCAGCGCATGAATCTCACCTGGTTTTACACTTAAATTTACATCTTTTAAAACGCGGTTACCGGAATAATCTTTTGAAATATTGCTCATTTTAAGAACATAATTCGTATTTTCCAATTCGCCACCTACTTTCTACTATCTTTCTTTAGAATTTTCCTATAAAAAAAGGTTCTGCTTATGAAGCTTTTATAATAGGTACACTGCCATCACAACTTCCCTATACATAACAGTATTCGCCAGTCTGTAATCAGACCGGCGAATGCTGTTTTATTGCTTATTATATTCTATCTATCGTCTCTATCCTAGAAATCGATGAAATCAGACATTAATAAGTAGTGGTTAGCTGCTGCTGTACCATTTTCTTCGTAGTTAGTAATTGTCATAGAAACATCACCAGCAACTTCCTGAATTGTAGCACGAAGAACTGCATCATCTAATACGCCGTTTGTTTCGCCATTTAAGTATTTGATTGCGTATTCAACACCAGCTTCGATGAATAACATGTTACATGGAACACCCCATGTAGATACACGACCTGTCATGCCATATTCTGCTGCTTTTGCTGTTAACTGTTCTACTAAGTAATCTACATCTGCTTCATGACCTTCCATGTTAATGTTAAGTGCTGCTGGGAAAGCATGGAAAGGAGATGGACAACACTGTAATGTGTAGATAGCACCCTGTTCAAATACGGAACGGATTAAAGGTTCCTGCATAGAGCAGTTTGTTGTAAAGAATGTTGTATCTTTACCATATTTAGCAACCTGCTTTGGAACATCTTCTACGATAAACTGCTGAGCACCTGGAACACCAGCATCACCTGTTGGGTCTGGAGCTGTTACGTCAACTAATTCAATACCAAATTCTGCACATTTTTCTTCTAAGTTAGCATGACGAGCAACAATTAACGCATAACTCATGTGACGTGGGAAAGAGTAGTGAATCATTGTCTTAGCGCCCTGTTTAGCAGCCTGTTCCGGAATTGTAAGACCACATCCAGCTTCATCTACCTGTAATACGATATCAGCTTTAGAGTTGATAACTGCTGGGTCTTCACCAGGTGTACCTGCGATAAATACCATATCTGGACGAGTTTCACGAACTTTTTCAATCGCTGCTGCTGTTCCAGGAACTGCCTGACACCAAACAATAACCTTTACATCTGGGTCAGATGCCATAGCAACTGCATTAGAAATTACTGTATCAATTTCTTTATCGAAAGCATCTGGATATGTAGCTGTAACAATCATATCACCATACTTTTCCTTCATCTTGTTAGCCTGTGTGATTTCTTCATCACCCTGTGTAGCTGTACCTGTCATGATACCAATCTTGAATGCAGGACCATTATCTGTTGTTTCTCCTGCATCTGTTGTTTCCTGAGTTGTTGTATCCTCAGTTGTTGTGTCCTGTGCTTCTCCTCCGCGGCATCCAACTAATGAAAGTGCCATTGTAGCTGCGAGAAGTAAGCTGATTACTCTTTTCTTCATAAGACCATCCTCCATTTTTTATTTTTGCCCTACCCTATTAACACACTGACCTTATACTCATTCACTACGTTAAAGCGGTATTGCTACGATGTTTTAGATTGTAACATGTCCGCCATGGAAATGCAAGTGTTTTTATCACAAAATTTTCACATTTTAAATTTAATTTTCATTTTTCGCTTTAAACACATGTCAATTTCAACACAATTCAATACTTTTCAAATGCAACTCCAACGATTTTCAGACAATTAAAAGAAGCTATACGGGATTTTTTCCCGAATAGCTTCTTTACTATTTAATATTAATTTTCATGTTTTTCTATTTTGTTGTTATTGTTTGAACATTATAAATATTCTCTTATCGTACCATTTGGTACTGTGACCTCTCCGGCAAGACACTTTTCAAAATATGTCTTAATCTCTTCTTTGTCCTCTGTCTGTCCAAGCACCCACATAAGCTTTGTCACTGCTGCTTCAGAAGTCATATCATGGGCTGCAATTGCTCCCTGCTTTAAGATAACCTGACCAGTCTGATAGATAGACAGATTACTGCCCTCATAAAGACACTGAGTCCCCACTACAACCGTCATTCCCTTAGCAATTACATTACCAATTGCATCTGCAAGGTCTCGCTTCTTAAAATGGATTCCGCCTATACCAAAAGCCTCCACCACAACACCTTTGTACCCCATCTGGTACAGTGCTTCAAAAATAGCCGGATTGGTACCCGGAATCAGCTTTAACAAAAAGACCTCTTTACAGAGATTATCCTGTAATTCAAACTTTGCATCTTCATCCTCTTGTCTTGTATGAGTAATATCTAAACCATTTGAATTCACTACACCCACATACTGATGATTGATACTTTCAAAGGCATCAAAACTGATAGTGCGCACCTTACAGGCTCTCGTTCCAAGCATTACCTTTCGATTGAAAGCTACAAACACTCCCGGCACACCACTTCCTGCCATGTTAATCGCACAACGGCAGTTCTCTACTGCATCCGCAATTGGATTCAGGATAGAAAGCTGGCTTCCTGTAAGAACAACTGGAATCGGTACATTCTGAAGCATGAAAGAGATAGCAGAAGCGGTATATGCCATCGTATCTGTTCCATGAATAATAACCATTCCATCATACTCCGGACATTTCTCATATACAGTTCTGGCAATTTCCTGCCAATGCTCTGGCTGCATATTGGAGCTGTCCAAAGAAAATAACTCCAGAAAGTCTACCTGAAAATGGTTCATAATTCCTTCCATTCCAGTAAAAATCTCTGCACTGTTAAGCTCTGGAACTAAGCCTTCATGGCTGCTGGCAGAAGCCAGTGTTCCGCCTGTTGTTATAATCAAGATTTTCTTTTTCATACTTAGCCTTCTCCTAACACACAAAAAGGAAAGACAGAAACTGCCTTTCCTTCTAATTGCTACTGTTTCCTAAAGCTATTATACTTCATCAAACCTAATATTTCTACATAATTTTTCTGGTAGATTCGCGTTCCAGAAGCTCACCCTCAAAAATCAGCTTCTTGTGTCCACCCTTTTTCTTAATCACATTAAATAAAGTTTTGATAGTAGCTTCCGCCATAGCTTCCACTGGCTGTCGTATCGTAGTAAGACTTGGATTATAATAGGTTCCCATATCTAAACCATCAAAACCAGCAATAGAATAATCTTTTGGAATACTCTTACCAGCTTCCACCACTGCTCTACAAGCTCCAATTGCTAGACTATCGGCAACTGCATAGAGTGCTGTAAATTCAACCTTATCTTCCAACAGCTGCTTCATTGCAATATAACCATCTGGAATAGAGTAATGATTTCCCTCTTTATCCATAGTTCTTACAAGCCTTCTATCCAGCTCAATTCCATTATCTGCTAAAGCTTTTGCATAGCCTTCAAAACGGAGCTGTCCAATACTTCTGTCATCGGTCGCCTGTAACATAATGGCAATCTTCTTGTGACCTAATTTGCACAGATAATCTACCATCTTGTAGCTTTCCTTATAGTCATCTACAGAAACACAAGAACCTACTCCCTCATCCAGTTGATTTACCAGACCAACCGTACTGAGTACAAATGGCACAGTAAGCTGACTTAACTTCTCTTTGGAATGCTCGGAACTACCGCCCAGGAAAATAATTCCTTTTAATCGTTTTTCTTTGACAAGGGCAGTGGCAACATCAATCTCATTGTCGCCTTCTTCCACTTTCTGAATAAAACAGGAATACTTTTTACGCTGAATTTCATCCTCAATAATACGAATCATATCACTAAAAAAGGGATTAGAAATACCTTTTATCAATATAGCAATGGATTTTGATTCTACTCGTTTTAGATTTCTGGCACTATTATTAGGAACATAATTGTATTCCTTGATAATTTCCATAATCTTTTCTTTGGTTTCTTTGTTAATGTCAGGGTGATTATTCATAGCACGTGAAACTGTACTAACGCCTACATTACACATCTTCGCAATATCTTTAATTGTAATGCTTTCCATTCTATCCCCTCCAAATTATGTGGCACTAACCTTTAACGGCACCTGCTGCCACACCCTCAATAATGTGCTTCTGACATGTCAGATAGAAAATAATAATTGGTATAATCGCAATTACTAACATGGCCATCATGGCACCCATATCACGGTTACCATTAGAACCTACTAACATCTGAATAACAACTGGAATAGTCTTATATTTAGTAGAAAGACCAATTACCAGATATGGTAATAAATAGTCATTCCAAATCCACATTGCATTTAAAATAGCAACTGTAATTGCAGTTGGTTTTAAAATTGGGAATACAACCATAAAGAAGTTCTGTAAAGGATTACATCCATCAATCATAGCTGCTTCTTCAATTTCAAGTGGAATGGATTTTACGAAACCGGAGAACATAAATACAGATAAACCGGAACCAAATCCAACATAAAGTAAAATCATACCTACCGGAGTATTAAGATGAAGCATATCCGCCAGCTTAGTCATAGGGAACATAACCATCTGGAAAGGCACAATCATAGAGAATACAAACGCGTAATATATAATAGAGGTAATTTTGCTTTTTACACGAGTGATATAGTATGCTGTCATAGATGTTAAAAGGATGATGATTGCTACAGAACCAACGGTAATGAAGAAAGACCATCCAATAGCAGAAAGCATACCTGTTCTTTCAAGACCTGTAACATAGTTTTCAAGACCTACAAAAGTTTCTGCTGTTGGAAGCGCAAATGGAGCTTCACTGATAAAGAACTTTCCTTTAAAGGAGTTCAATACAATAAACGCAATTGGCGCAAGGAAAATAAAAACTAATACGCAAAGAATGGCAATTAAGATACCATCTACTGTTTTCTTACTCATTATTGTTCAACCTCCCTGCTTCTTGTTGCTCTTAACTGACCTAATGCAATAACTGCAACAATAATAAAGAATACAACGGCTTTTGCCTGACCTACACCTTCATAACTGTTCTTTCCATAGAATGTATTGAAGATATTAAGTGCTAACATTTCTGTTTTGTGCATTGGAGCACCATTTGTTAATGCTAAGTTCTGGTCGAAGAGCTTAAAGCAGTTAGATAATGTTAAGAACATACAAATTGTAATGGAAGGCATTACCATCGGAATCTTAACTTTAAATAAAATCTGCCAGCTTGTAGCACCATCAATCTTAGCTGCTTCAATCAGTTCTGGTGGCACATTCTGAAGTCCTGCAATGTAGATAATCATCATGTAACCAATCATCTGCCAGTTCATTAAAATAACTAATCCGATAAAACCAAACTTTGCATTGGCAACTAAAGTTGTGCCATATTTTGCTAATACCGCATTAATCATTGTCTGCCATGTATAACCTAATACGATACCACCGATTAAGTTAGGCATGAAAAATACTGTACGGAAAAGGTTTGTACCTTTTAATTTTCTAGTTAATAATAACGCAATTGTAAACGCAAATACATTGATTGTTACAATGGCAACAACTGTAAATGCTGTTGTAAATATAAAAGCATCTCCAAATCCCTGTCTTGCAGAGAATGCCTTTACATAGTTCTCAAGTCCAACCCATTTTGCATTGGTTACTGTAGTAAATTCACAGAAAGACAGATAAAGACCCATTGCAAATGGAATTGCAAAAGCGATGAAGAATGCAATTAAAGTTGGTCCTGTAAATATGGCGCCATATTTTTTCAATGTTTTTTCCATATTCATTTCCCTTTCTATCTCATTGACTTTGGTTAATTCTTGTTATAAAAGGGGCGTTTGCTTCCGCAACGCCCCCCTAATTTAGTTCATATTTTCAGTCGGAATGTTACTCTTACTTATTCAGCGATTGCTGCTTTTTCAACTGCCCATTCTTCAACTACTAATGCTTTAACGTCATCCCATGTCATGTTACCGTTAGCATATTCAAGTAATGCTGCACCGTAGTTATCTTTGAATGTCTGGCTTGGGAATGTTGTGAATGCCCAAGCTACTGCTGTTTTACCACTTTCCATAGAAGCAAGCATAGACTTAGCTAATGGATCTGTTGGTTTTTCATCATCAGCAAATGTTGTGAAAGGAGCTGTGTTTCCTAACTTGTTAACCATGTAATCTTTACCTGTAGCAGATGTTACTAACCAGTTAACGAAATCGATTGCTGCTTTCTGATCTGCTTCAGATGCCTGGCTGTTAATAGCGAAGAAGTTTTCTGTACCGATACATAAGCCCTGTGTTTCTTCACCAGCTACACCTGTGTAGATAGGCATGAACTTAACGTCTTCTTCAAGTACTGTGTTACCTTCAACACCGGCGATCTGACCCCAAGCCCAGTTACCGTTCTGAACCATAGCTACTTTACCTAAAGCAAATTCAGCCATAGAATCTGTTACAGTCTTGCTACCTGTTAAAGCAGGTGCTACACAAGAGTTGTTTAAGTATAAATCCATGATGTTCTTCATGTTATCACTGTATGTAAATTCGATTTCAGCTAAATCAGAAACACCTTTATCCTGGTATTCATAGTATACTGGTAAGTTAGCTGTATGTGTCTGCCATCTCCAATCTTCACCTGGTAAGAGAGATGTAGAAGCGAATACACCTTCGATACCTAATTCATCTTTCTTAGCTGTCATATCTTCTACTACTGCTTTTAATGTAGCGTAGTTGTTGATTTCATCAACAGATGCTACTACAGCGTTTGCTGTTGCGAAATATTTTTCCATGATAGCTTCGTTGTAGATGATACCATAACCTTCGATTGTGTAAGGAACACCATAAACGCCGCCGTCTTCACCAACTACTGCTAAAGACTTATCAGATAATGCTGCATAGAAATCTGTTCCGCTTAAATCAGCACAATAATCTTTCCAGTTGCTGTAACCGATTGGTCCGTTAATCTGGAATAATGTTGGAGCTTCTTTTTTAGCGATTTCAGATTTTAATACCTGTTCATATGTACCACTTGCTGCAGTTACAACTTTAACTTCAACACCTGTTTCAGCTGTGTAAGCTGCTGCAACTTCATTCCAAACGTCTTCAACTTCTGGTTTGAAGTTTAAGTAATATACAGAACCTGCTTCTGCTGTTTCTGTACTTTCTGTTGTTGTCTGTTCTGTAGTTGTCTGTTCTGTTTCTTCAGAACCACCACAAGCTACGAGAGACATTGTCATTGCTACTGTTAAACCTAAAGCAATTAACTTTTTAAAATTTTTCATAATTACCTCTCCTTATGATTATAAAAATATTTGTGGAAACCTGTCAGGTAACGATACCGGAAACGTTTCCGACTTCTTTTACAGAATATCATAAGTGCCAAAATTTTTCAATAGATTTTCTACATCTACCTATCATTTTGGCACTTTAGTTCATTTTCCACTCTCTTTTTTGTCTATTTTGCACAAAGAACCAGTTCTTCCGGTAGGTATTTGCGGATAGTAGACTCTAATTCCTGGCTGTCAATTGGCTTAGAAAGGTAATCATCAAAGCCCTGTTCCAGATACATCTCTCTTGCACCGGCAATTGCATTGGCAGTAAGTACAACAACAGCGGCTTCTTTCGACAGATTGTCTTCTAATTTCTTCATGTTCTGCAACGTCTCGATACCATCCATGGTTGGCATCATGTGATCTAAGAAAATAATATCGTACCGATTCTGCTTCACCAATTCCAGACAGTTCTCCCCGCTGTTTGCAAGCATAACCTGTATCTGGGTTCTCTTCAACAATTCTTTTGCGATGGTGAGGTTAATCATATTATCATCTACCACCAGTATCTTTGCTTCCGGTGCAGTAAACAATTCTGATTCCTCTATCAGTCTTACTCTTGCTTTTCTTGCGTCTTCCAAGGTTCCCATCGGTGTTCCGTCTACCACCCTCTGATTAATTCGAACCATGAAGGAAGAACCTTTTCCATAAATGCTGTGTGCACTTATGCTTCCATTCATCATTTCAACCAGGTTCTTTGTAATGGTAAGTCCAAGTCCCGTACCTTCTACAAAATGATTTCTGTTCTCGTCAAAGCGTTCATAATATGCAAACAGCTTACTCATATCTTCTTTACGAATACCAATTCCCGTATCTGTAACCTCAATACGCAGTTCCCCCTGACTCTCTCCGGTTTCCTCCCATTCCATTCGAAGAAGAACTTGTCCGGCTTCCGTATATTTTACCGCATTATTCATAATATTCGTAATAATTTGCTTAATTCTAAGCTCATCACCAAACAGTACAGTCGGAATATTCTGATCAATTTCCAGTTTCCAGTTAAGTCCCTTTTCTCTTACCTTAACGGACATGATGTCTACGATATTCATCATCATTTCCGGTACATTATACTTATCTGGTACAATGCTAAATTTACCTGATTCAATCTTAGACAGATCCAAAATATCATTAATAATAGAAAGTAAAGTCTTACTTGCATCACGGATGGAAACCGCATATTCGGAAATCTGATTTTCTTTTGTTTCGCGAAGAATCATTTCATCCATACCAAGAATGGCATTGATTGGGGTACGGATTTCATGACTCATTTTGGCAAGGAATGCACTCTTTGCCTTATTGGCCAAGTCTGCCCGTCTACTAGCTTCTTCCAGCTTGTCAATAATCTGCATCTTATCTGTTAAATCATCCACTGTGATGATATAACCGATTACATCCTTGTATCTGTCGTAAATGGTATTAATTCCGAGACGGCAGTATGCTTCTTTTACAAGGCACGCTACATCGATTTTCTTTTTCTGAATAGTTGCGCTTTGTTGTAAAATATTTTCATCCAGTTCAAATAGCTGGTGCAATGCCGTATCCTCATATCCCTCTTCCGGCAACGCCAAGAACTCTCTTGCACTGTTATTTGCCATTTCCAAAACACCTTTTTCCGTGTAAATCAAAACAGGCGTTTCTACTGTAGAATAGATAAACTCTGACATATTGGTGATATTTACACGATTCTTTCTTGCAAATCGAAGCGCCTTATAAGAAATCATAACCCCTAAACTCTGTGTAATCGTACTTCCCGGAAATGCCCCCATCCCAAGCATAGGAAATACCGTATCCAGAAGCATACCTGCAAAAATAACCACTAATGCAATCAGCAGATGATTCCCCAGTACTCGCATTCTCATTCTTTCTGCTTTACGCCACATGGTTCCTCCCATGTAGAGAATACAAACTGCAAAAACATAGCAATATCCGTTGTATAAGCTGTTCCAAATGTTAGGCACGAAAGTATAGGACATAATACCAATGTCAATTCTCTCATAAATTACATTGTCATAATTCATTAAAAATGGATATAACAAAACAGCTGTTAAAGAGAAGAGACGACTTCCCATACGAAGGGGACGTGAAAAATCCCCCCAGTGGGAAATGAGATAAATAGCTGAAATCAAATACCCAAAGGTTCCAACCATTCCCGCACAACGGCAAAAATAAGCCATTGTCGCTTCCTGCTGAATCAAAAGAAAACCAAAACAAAAGCTCCATATGGTACTATTGATTGCCAAAGCAGCAAACATACGACTCTCCGGTAATTTCCCATCTTCACCTCGCAGTGCATCTCCTGCCAAAGTAAGCGTGTACACACCTAATGCTATCAATATATAAGACAATACTAAATCCATACGCTAATTCCTCACCCTGTACATAAACGTTCTAAAAGTACCTGTTATAAAAGTTTCTTGCATTATTCTGAAAATTCCTTGTTTTTCTTCTTATTTTATTATAAACTCATTTTGTACACCATGCAAGTCACAAAACCTCAGACATACATAGGACAAACAGCTTAAAAAGCTAATATAAAATATTAAAAAAAGGAGCAATCAACATGAAGAAACAACTCAAAAAATTACTTCTCATGACATGTATTCTCACATTACTGACAGGATGCAATTCTTCCAACGGCAATGCAGACAGCGACAATGTTTCTCAGAGCACTGACACAGAGAATGCAGTTACAGAAGAAAGAACCTTTGAAAATGCTACTGTAATTCAGCTTTCCGATGAAACAATTACTGTTGACGGCAATGCAATTTCCAATGATGCAAAAAATGCTGTATACGCAGCCAACGACATTGTATTCTATCTGGAAGGTCAGGATTTCACTTACGGAGAGGGAACAGAAGCTGATGCACACTCTCAAAAGGAAGCTGATGCACATACGGTTGTTCACATTACCAAACCGGGCAGATATGTTCTCAGCGGAAAGCTTTCTGCCGGACAGATTGCTGTAGATTTAGGTGAAGATGCAGAGGATGACCCGGAAGCAGTTGTAACCTTAATCTTAAATGGCGTGGATATCAATTGTTCCGTAGCACCAGCGGTTATTTACTACAATGTGTATGAATGTGGCTCTGATGATGCTGAAACCGCAACCAAAGATGTAGATACTACTGCTGCCGGCGCCAACGTACTCATTGCCGATGGTACCAGAAATGATATAACTGGTTCTTATGTGGCAAGAATCTACGAATCGGTGGAACTAAATGAAGAAGGCACTGAGGTTGTTGACAGTAAAAAACTTCACAAATATGATGGAGCCTTCTATTCTAAAATGTCAATGAATGTAAATGGAGACGAGAACGGAACAGGTACCTTATATATCAATGCTGAAAACGAAGGACTTGACTCTGAGCTTCATTTAACTATTAATGGCGGAAATATCAAAATTGCTTCTGGCAATGACGGTATCAATACAAATGAAGATGAAGTATCTGTTACTACAATAAATGGCGGTACATTAGATATTAAGGTAACTGGCACAACAGGAGAAGGCGATGGTATTGACTCCAACGGATGGCTGGTTATCAATGGCGGCACCATTATTACAGAAGCCTGCAGTGCAAGCGCAGACGCAGGTATTGATTCCGATATGGGTATTCATATTAATGGGGGTACCGTTATTGCTATCGGCAATATGCTAGACCACATTTCCGAAAGTACTCAAAACTATGCCGTATTCAACTTTGCATCCAGACAAACCACTGGCACATCCTATATATTAAAAAATAAAGCTGGTGAAATATTATTTGACTATGCAAATGAAAATGATTTTACTTATCTGATTTTTTCCTCTGCCAGCTTAACAGCAGACACCTACTCCTTCTGGCAGGGTGAAACCCAGCTTGCAGGAGCAATGAGTGACATGATGGGTGGCATGCCTGGCGGTGGATTTGGTGGCGGTATGCAACCAGAAAACGGAGAATTACCAGAAATGCCAGAGGGCATGACTCCTCCGGAAGGTTTTGAAGGCGGTCAACGTCCGGAAGGCATGACTCCTCCAGAAGGCTTTGAAGGTGGTCAACGTCCGGAAGGCATGACTCCTCCGGAAGGCTTTGAGATGCCGGAAGACGGACAATTTCCAGAAGGTATGACTCCAGAAGGTTTTGAAAATGGTCAGCTGCCTGAAGGCATGAAAGGTCCGAAAGGTGGAAACGGTAATTTTGGTGGTACAATGAATGCCGGCGAACTGTCAACAGACTTTATAATAGCTACAGGCGGAAATTATTTTAGTAATGTTTCAGTTGCTGAAAGCAAATAATTCTGGCAATCACATGAAATATGATATAAACTTAATTTAATAGCAAAATATATTCTTAGACTAATCGGAGGTACTTATGAAGAAATTTTTAGAAGAATTTAAAACCTTTGCCCTTCGTGGTAACGTACTGGATATGGCAGTCGGTGTTATCATCGGTGGTGCATTCCAGGCAATCGTATCATCCCTTACAAACGATGTTATTTCCCCAATTTTAGGAATTGCAGGAAGTATGGACTTTACACAGTTTGTTCTTACTATCAATGGTTCTGAAATCCGTTATGGTGCTTTCATTACTGCGGTAATCAACTTTATCATCATGGCATTTATTATTTTCTGCCTGGTAAAAGTAATTAATAAACTGGCACTCCTTGGTAAAAAAGAAGAGCCAAAAGCTCCAACTGCTCCAACAACAAAAAAATGCCCATATTGTTTAAGCGAAATTCCAATCGCTGCAACAAAATGCGCACACTGTACATCCAACGTTAGTGAATAGTGAATAATGAAAATAGCAGATAAATCATCCTCATGACTTATCTGCTATTATTATATATTCCAGCTTCCAAAATAAACTTATTAAAATTCTAACGCTCTATATGCTTTTCAGCAATGATACCTCTTCTATAAGCATTAATAAGCTCCATCAACTCTTCTACCTGCTTAGTAAGCTCTTTTCCAATGTCTGTATCACCTACCATAACACGAGGATTCATGGTTTCAATAATCTTTACCTCTGGCATCTCAACATGCTCAGAATATGGTCTGTGCTCTGCCAAACTCAAGGTCTTTGAATTATAAATCAGCGTATAACCTGCAATACCAGTCTTTGACTGGTAAGCTTTTGAAATACCACCATCAATAACGAATAACTTACCATTTCCTTTGATAGGACTTTCTCCATCCTTAATCTTAACCGGAACGTGTCCATTAATGATATGGGAATTGGCACCACCAAGTCCAAATTCTCCTAAAATCTTATCACAGATTTCTTCATTTTTACTTAATTCATAGTATGGATTATAGTGTTCCACTTTTAACTTCTTATCATCAATATAATACTGCTCGAAAGTAGACATTTTGTTCTTTCCAAATAATGGAGACTGGCATCCACACCACAAATACCACATAAAATCAACGGCACGATGCTTTTCAGAATCCCAAATCTGTGAAAAATAGGCACAATTTACCATGCTGTTAATCTTATCCATAAGAGCCTTACCAGAATATGATTCACCACCAATGTGAAGGGTATCAAACTCTCCATCCTTGGTCATAGGAATACATCCATGGAATAATAGGTTGTTATTCACACATTTATACATAGCGCCATGAGAATAGATGTATCTCATTTCTCTGTGTAATTCCTTACTATGCTCGAATGCCTTTTCTAAAATAGAGATTACTTCCTCTTCACCCTTACTAAGCTTTAATGGGTCTTTGGGGTCAATGGTTGGAAAATGAGTATCTTTTAATGGATATTCTTTTCCTCCACAACGATAAACGCCCTTTTCATAGTCTACATTTAATAAGCATAAACGGTCTTCCATATTGTATGCAGGATGCTTCTGAATTAACTGTTCCTCAAGCTTGAACTGCATGATTGTAATGGCTTTGTGCATCTTTGCAGCTAACTCTAAAGATACCGGTGCATATTCATTCTCATCCCATACATTTGGAATAAATAGTTTACAATCATCGTCACCATATACTTCAGTTGCAAAAGTAGCAAGGGAACGTAAACTGATTCCGTAACCATCCTCAATTAAGTCAAAGTTATTGTAATGAATTGCCATTCTGACTACATTTGCTACCAATGCTCTATTACCGCAGGCCGCACCCATCCAGGAAATATCATGGTTTCCCCACTGAATATCTACATCACGGAAACGCATCATTTCGTTAATAATAATATCCGGTCTTGGCCCTCTGTCATAAATATCCCCAATAATATGAAGAGTATCCACGCAAAGATCTTTAATTAAAGAACAGATGGCACCAATAAACTGAGGTCCTCTTTCTGTTACAATAATAGAACGGATAATTTCCTGATAATAATATTCTTTATCCAAATCTACGTCAGCATGAAGAAGTTCATCAATGATATACGCATACTCTTGTGGCATTTTCTTACGCACTTTAGAACGGGTATACTTAGTCGAACAAGTCTTACATACCTTAACTAAACGATAAATCATAATCGTCTGCCATTCTTTGTCGTCTGTCTCTGTACGCTCCGGATCCTTAAGTACACGTTCCGGATGATATATTAATTCTGCCAATCTTTCACGCTCTTCGTTGGAAATTGTACATCCAAACAACTCTTCAATCTTAGTACGAATTACACCGGAAGCACTACGAAGTAAATGAATAAAGCCTTCATATTCGCCATGTAAATCACTAAAGAAATATTCTGTACCCTTTGGCAGACATTTAATCGCATTCAGATTGATTACTTCAGCTGTTGCTGTCTGAATATTCGGATACTGCTTTGATAATAATTCTAAACTTCTAACGTCCATAAACCTTCCCCTTTACCTTCTTCGTAATATAATAAATGTTTCACTTTTCTCAAAACCTTACACACAGATACTTTTATTATATCTCTTTTGGACAAAATTGACAAGAAAGGTTTCTTTTTAGACAACAAAAAAAGAGCTGTGTAACAGCTCTTTAAATGCAGGCGACAACCAGATTTGAACTGGTGATCAGGGTGTTGCAGACCCATGCCTTACC
>CAZRLE010000015.1:0-8744 GCA_964600705.1 uncultured Lachnoclostridium sp.
AGGCAGAAATCGCCATTGATACAGCGAATGTTATTATGTTTGTTGTAGATTTAAAACAGGGACTTGTAGATGCAGACTTTAAAGTAGCAGATATGTTACGTCGTTCCCATAAGCCAGTTGTATTAGTTGTAAATAAGGTTGACAGCTTTGAAAGAGATATGGCAGATGTATATGAATTCTATAATCTTGGAATCGGTGACCCGCATCCAATTTCTGCAGCAGGAATGCTTGGACTTGGTGACATGTTAGATGAGGTAATCAGTCATTTCTCCAAAGAAGATTTAGAAGAGGAAGAAGATGACAGACCAAGAGTTGCCATTGTTGGTAAGCCAAATGCAGGTAAATCCTCTATCATCAACAAACTTCTTGGTGAAGAACGTGTTATTGTATCCGATATTGCAGGTACAACACGTGATGCTATTGATACAGAAGTAGTATACAATGACAAGGAATATGTATTTATTGATACAGCAGGACTTAGAAGAAAGAGTAAAATTAAGGAAGAATTAGAACGTTTCAGTATCATTCGTACTGTAGCTGCAATTGAACGTTCTGACTTAGTCGTTCTTGTTATTGATGCAGAGGAAGGCGTAACAGAACAGGATGCCAAGATTGCCGGAATTGCCCATGAAAGAGGTAAAGGTATTATTGTCTGCATTAATAAGTGGGATTTAATTGAGAAGGACGATAAGACTATCTACAAATATACACAGGACGTTAAGGATATTTTATCCTTCATGCCTTATGCAGAAATCGTATTTATTTCTGCTAAGACAGGACAGCGTTTGTATAAGTTATTTGATTTGATTGAAACTGTAATTCAATATCAGAACTTAAGAATTGGAACAGGTGTATTAAACGAAATCATTACAGAAGCCGTTGCAATGCAGCAGCCACCTTCAGATAAGGGTAGAAGATTAAAGATTTTCTATGGAACTCAGGTTTCTGTAAAACCACCAACCTTTGTTTTGTTTGTTAATGATAAAGAATTAATGCATTTCTCTTATACAAGATACATTGAAAACAAGATTAGAGAAGCATTTGGATTTACTGGAACTGCACTTCGTTTTATTGCAAGAGAAAGAAAGGAACAGTAATCTATGATAACAAAGATTCTTATCTGTTTGGCAGTAGGTTATCTGATTGGCTGTTTCTCCACAGGATACCTTGTTGGAAAAGCCAATCACATTGATATTCGTGAGCATGGAAGTGGCAATGCAGGAGCGACGAATACTTTAAGAACATTAGGGTTAAAAGCAGGTGCCGTTACTTTTTTAGGTGATGCGCTGAAAGCTGTGATTCCTATTATTGTTTTTAAGACAATGAATCCAGACATTGAACCACTCTGGCAGTTGTATGGACTTTACATTGCCATTGGTGTTACACTTGGACATAATTTTCCATTTTACCTTAATTTTAAAGGTGGAAAGGGAATTGCAGTTATGGGCGGAACTATTTTTGCAATAGCAGGATGGGAAGCTACTTTAGCGGCACTCGCCATCTTTGGTGTAGTTGTGTACTTTACACGTTATGTATCCTTAGGTTCTCTCATTATTGCATGGATACTTCCAATTGCGATGTTTATTAATTATAGAAATCATCCGTCATTTCTTCACATATTCGTCTTATGTATGTTTATCACGGTTCTTGCGTATGTAAGACATGGCGGTAACATCAAGCGTCTTTTGAATGGTACAGAACGTAAGCTTGGTGAGAAGAAAAAGTAATGGGGAGATAAATTAATATGGCAGATATTGGTGTATTGGGAGCAGGAAGTTGGGGAACCGCTCTTGCTATCGTACTTGCAGATAATGGACACAATGTAGACTTATGGGCAGCCAGAGGAACTAAGGCAGAACAGTTTAAGAAGGATAGAGAATATAAATCTGCTCTTCCGGGAGTTAAGTTCCCAGAATTACTTCAGATTGAAGAGGATTTGGAAGCTGCCTGCAAGGATAAAGATGTGATTGTATTTGCAGTTGGTTCGCCTTATATTCGTGAAACAGCCCAAAAGGCAGCTGCATACATTAAGGAAGGAACAAAGGTTGTGGATGTTTCAAAAGGAATCGAAGAGAAAACACTTCTGACTCTTTGCGGAATATTAGAAGAAGAACTTCCACAAACGGATGTTTCTGTTTTATCCGGTCCAAGTCATGCAGAGGAAGTAAGTCGTAAGATTCCAACTACGGTAGTAATTGGTTCTCATTCCAAAGCAACTGCAGAATACTTACAGGAACTATTTATGAATGATTATTTCCGTGTATATATCAGCTCTGATATGACAGGGATTGAACTGGGAGGCTCGTTAAAGAATGTAATTGCCTTAGCAGCGGGGGTTATCGATGGTCTTGGACTTGGTGATAATACAAAAGCTGCGCTGATTACAAGAGGGATTTCTGAAATGAGTCGTCTTGGTATTGCCATGGGCGGAAGGCAGGACACTTTTGCGGGGCTTTCAGGTATCGGTGATTTGATTGTAACATGCACCAGTAAACACAGTCGTAACCGCAATGCAGGTTATTTAATTGGTCAGGGATATTCTACAGAAGCTGCCATGGAAGAAGTAAAGCAGGTAGTAGAAGGTGTGCATTCTGCAAAAGCCGCCTTGAAGCTTGCCAGAAAATATAACGTAGATATGCCAATTGTAGAGCAGGTGAATTTGGTTTTATTTGAAGGCAAATCTGCCAAAGAAGGTTTAAATGATTTATTTAAGCGTGAAAAACGAAAAGAATACGCGGATATTGAATGGTAATAAGAAGACGTTACAGAAGATTCTGTAGCGTCTTTTTTCGACAAAAACTAAATTGACAGATAAATAACAAATGTGTTAGACTATAGTCGAATAGGCATTGAAAAGAGGAGATTATTATGGATAAATTTGCGGATCAGATTTATGCGTTATCCAAAAAAGTAATTCACTTTTATTTTGGAGAATTTTCAATTGAAGAGATTGTACCTTTTTTAGATAAGAATTTTTCGTGGTGTGGAATCAGAAAAGGCGAAAGTGGTAACTCTTTGGAAGAGGCACTTAATTATTATACAACCTTTGCAATTGATGAAGATACAGGTTACTGGGCTGAGAATATGGAATACCGCACGGTTACAAGCACCAGTGAGGTCTATGTTTCGAATTGTATCTTTGATCTTTGCTATCAAAGTAACGAATATGCCTCCAAGATTCCAATTATTACTACCTTTATTTATCATTTAGACGAGCAGGGTGAAATAAAACTGCTTAATTTCCATATGTCTATTCGTACAACAAATAAAGAAAATATTACAGATATTAAACCAGAAGAGGATTTCTTCGTGAAGGAATACTCCGTGGATGATATTTCCAAAGACTTTTTAACGAAGCTTTACAGTGGTAATGTGGCTGTAAAGATGATTCGTAATTATATCTTACATAATCATGGAGGGTCAAAGGCGGCACTGATTCTCATTGATATTGATAATTTTAAACAGATTAACGAATTGGCTGGCTTCCGTCTGGGTGATAAGGTGCTCACAGAAATGGGTGAGAAGCTGAAGGTTCTTTTTAGAAAGAGTGATATTGTTTCACGTTCTGGTGCAGATAACTTTATGATTTTCATGAAGGATATTGCAGATGAATCCATTATCTTTAAGAAATGCCAGCAGATTAGTCAGACGTTGAATGACGTAATTACTGTGAAGGGTGAACAGGTCGCTCTCACTGTTACAATTGGTGCGGCTTTTATGGACAGCGATGTACAATCTTATGAAGAGCTGATGAAGCGTGGAACAGAAGCTTTGAAGTTTGCGTGGAAGCAGGGTAAGGGACGATGTGCCGTATATAATCAGAATGGGTATATGCAGCAAAATGCTATGTTAACTCATAATACGGGTTCAAATAGTTATGATAAGATTAATGTGATTCCTGCATGTCTTAATCTTCTGACAGAAATTAAGGACTCCAAAGTGGCTATTACTAAAGTTTTGGAGACAATTGGTGAGTTATATAGTCTTAGAAGGGCGTATTTGTTTGAGTTTTCCAAGGATGACCGCTCTGTTACAATGAACTATGAATGGTATTCAGCGAATGAGGAAAGTCATAAGCTTCAATATATGCAGATGGAATATCGTACGTTTTCTAAGATGTTAAATTATTTTGGTAAGAATGACGTATACATCTGGAACAATGAAACAGAAATAGAAGAAGATTGTAAGCCATGTATTCCGGTTGTTAAGGGAACTGGTCTTCAGCTTCTTGCTTTTGCACAGGAAAAGCCTGTAGGTATTCTTGGTATTGAACAGGAAGATCCTAAGCATCAGTTTACAAAAGAAGAAATTACATTACTTCAGTATGTGGCAAAGCTCATTGGCGTTAAGCTTGAAAATGTCCGTTACGAAGAAGAAATCAGCCGTTTATCCGGCTTTGATGCGGTAACAGGACTTATGAACTTTGTAAGCTTTTGTAGTCATGCAGAGGAATTACTGGTACAGAATCCGGATGAAAATTATGCGGTTTGCTCCTTCGAACTTAGCAGTCTTAATGAAGTTAGTGAGTGGTATGGCCACACAACAGGTAACAAACTGGTAAAACGTTTTGCAAGTCTTTTACAGGATGTACTTCCAAATACTTATTATGTAACTAGAAATGGTCATTCCATTTTCCATGTATTTGCAGGGGTTAATAATCAGGAACAGTTTATTCATGCATTGAATGAATTATATAAAAATAAAAAGTTGTATCTGGAAGATGAAATATTACCATTTACCTTCTCAGGCGGTGTGTATTTCTTTAATGGCAATGATAAGTTAGAGTTTTCTTATCTGGTAGACCGTTCTGATATTGCAAGAAAGAATGTATCAGAGAAACAGCATACTTTTGTAATCTATGATAATATCATGGAAAAGAAGGTATTAAAGGAACAAAAAATTGCATCCAGAATGACAGAAGCGTTGGTAAATAAGGAATTTAAGATTTATATGCAGCCAAAATACCGCATTTCTGATGAAGTCTTTATTGGTTCAGAAGCATTGGTACGTTGGATTTCACCTAAATTTGGATTCCTTCCTCCAAATCAGTTCATTCCTTTATTCGAAAAGAATGAATTTATTGTGGAACTGGATTTTTATGTGTTGAATGATGTCTGTGAATACATTCAGAGACGTTTTGACAGTCAGATGGATATTTATTCCATTTCTGTAAACCAGTCCAGAATTACGATTTCAAGAACAGATTATATTAAACGTTTAAAGGAAGTATTAGACAAGTATAGCTTCCCTAAGAAGTATATTGAACTTGAAATCACAGAAAGCGTATTTGGCGATAATATGAATGATATTATCAAGGTGGTAGAACAGATTAAGTCTCTTGGCTGCATGGTTTCCATTGATGACTTTGGTTCTGGCTATTCCTCTCTTAATATGATTCGTAAGATACCTTTCGATGTATTAAAGATTGACAGAGAGTTCCTTCCTGAAAAGGATTTCAATGATAAGAGTTTCCACGTATTGGAAAGCATTGTGGAAATGGCAAGGAAGATGAATGTACAGGTAATCTGTGAAGGTGTTGAAACAAGACAGCAGATTGATTACTTAGAACAGATTGGCTGTGATCAGGTACAGGGATATTATTTCTCAAAACCAATGCCAATTGAGATTTTCGATGATTATATCTACAATACCAAACGTTCGGAAGAAGTACTGAAACGATTGTTTGAAATCAGCTTGGAACAAGGCTCTAAGAGTCTGACAAATATTTACAATAAGAAGTTTTATATTGAGAATCCAAGAAGCTGTCCAAATCGTACAAGGCAGTTACTGAAACTAATTGATGCTGCAGCTGATAATGACAGAGATATGATTGGCGTCAAATCTATATTCCTAAACAGTGAAGTACATGGAAGTGTGTTCATTATGGTGAAGAAGAAATTTGCAATTTCCATGTTAAATAATGAGCTGGATAAGGATGATGATGAAATTATCACACCATTATTCCATTTAAATGAAAATGCAATCGTTAAGCTGGAAGAAATGGGCCGTGAAATTACTTCTGCGTATGCACAGCAGTTAGAAAAACGAAGCGGAGTGAAGATTAATTCCTTCTCCATTGAAGTATTTAAAGAAAATATAGAGGATATGATTCAATATGTAGTCAGCGAAATTAATAGTTTGACTGAGAAGGTTCACTGTGTAGAGAACAGACTTTATATCCATAGAAATTATCGTGAAGAAATGATTGCTCAGGTGTTCTTGTTTATGGATAAAGAAGCGGAAAAAACGATTATTGATTCTATGGCAAAGATTGAAATGCTAGAATCACAATCCGGAAATGCATAAGAGTGCATACGAATTTTCAAAATAATAAGTTTTCCCCTTGTAGTGGAATGTTTTTGCGGGTATCAGCATAGATATTTATAAGATAATTGCTGATATGGACGGCAAATGACAGATTGCAAGGGGGATTTTTGTATGGAAACATTTAATTTATATAAGGATATTCAGACAAGGACAAAAGGAGAAATCTATATTGCGGTGGTTGGTCCGGTACGTACGGGAAAGTCTACCTTTATTAAAAGATTCATGGATTTGATGGTTATTCCAAATATTGAGGATGTACACAGCAAAGAACGAGCGATTGATGAACTTCCACAGTCTGCTGCCGGTAAAACCATTATGACTTCTGAGCCTAAGTTTATTCCAAAGGAAGCAGTGGAAATCAGCTTTGGTGAAGATGTGAAAGCCTCTGTAAGGATGATTGATTGTGTTGGTTATATGGTAAATGGAGCAAGCGGTCATATTGAGGATAACCAGGAGCGTCTGGTGAAAACACCTTGGTTTGATTATGAGATTCCTTTTACAGAAGCTGCAGAAATTGGTACACAGAAAGTGATTAACGAGCATTCTACAATAGGAATTGTAATTACTACAGATGGAAGTTTTGGAGATATTCCGCGAGAAAATTATAAAGAAGCTGAAGAACGTACAATTCATGAGCTGAAACTGCTTGGAAAGCCTTTTATCGTCCTTTTAAATACAAGTCGTCCTTATTCAGAAGAAACACATAAAATGGTAGAAGCTATGTCATTAGAGCATAACGTCAATGTTTTGCCTGTCAACTGTGAACAGCTTCGCAAAGAAGATATTCATCATATTATGGAAAAGATTTTGACGGCATTTCCAGTTGCAAGGCTAAATTTTTACTTACCAAAGTGGGTTGAAATGCTTGAAAATGACTACTGGTTAAAAAAAGATTTTATGCAGAAGGTAAGAGAGCTTTTTAAAAATGTTACATACATCAGGGATATCATACAGGATAATTTGCAAACAGACAGCGAATATATTAAGAAGCTCAAATTAGAACATTTATCCATGGATTCTGGTGTTGCGGATATTAGTGTGGACTTTGACCCTAAATATTATTATCAGATTATAAGTGATATGGTGGGTATGCCGATTGAGGGAGAATATCAGCTGATACATATTTTAAAAGAATTATCAGAAAGAAAGCGGGAATATGAGAAGGTGGGAAAAACGTATGAGCAGGTGAAGTATAAAGGATATGGAATTGTAGCCCCTTCTCAGGAAGAAATGATCCTTGAAGCCCCTGAACTTATTAAACATGGAAATAAATATGGTGTAAAAATCAAAGCAATTGCGCCATCTATCCATATTATAAAGGCGGATATCCAGACAGAAATCGCACCAATTGTAGGTACAAAAGAACAGGCAGAGGACTTGATTCGATATATTGAAAGTAATACAAGAAATTCAAAAGAAGGTGTTTGGGAAACGAATATATTTGGTAAATCAATAGGAGAATTAGTTCGTGATGGTATTTCTACAAAAGTAAACAAACTTACCGATGACAGCCAGGTGAAATTACAGGAAACAATTCAAAAAGTAATCAATGACAGTAATGGCGGATTAGTGTGCATTATCATATAATTCTATATCTGTTTTCTATTGACAAATATGTTTCGTATTGTTATAATAAGTCTGCAATTTATTTAATACTTTTGTAACAATTAAGAAGAAAAGTTGACATATTTATGATTATAGGAGGCAGAGAATGAAGAAAGATGTTACTCGTTATGTAGCTATTGGTGCTATTAGTGCAACAGTATTAGCATTTAATGTAATGAACGTTCCAACTACAGATGCTGCAGGTTTGTTAAATGAAGTAGGTATGGCGGGAATTACGTTAAGTCTTGAGAATTATGCTGCCAAAGCTGTAGAAGAGGGAACAGTCGTTACTGCAAAAGCTGTACATTCAAGCTCGCTTGAAGCAAAAGAACTTACAGAAGATGAAACTACAAATGTAGAAGAAGAATTTAAGCTTAATTTGGTATATGATCGTTTAGGTATTGCAAAGGTTGATAACTACTTAAACATCCGTAAAGAACCAGGCGAAGGCAAGACAATTATTGGTAAGTTACCAAAGAATGCCGGCTGCCATATTTATGAAATCAAAGATGGTTGGGCACATATTATTTCCGGTGGTGTAAAGGGCTGGGTATCTGCAGACTATCTGATTACAGATGAAGAAGCAGAAGAATATGCAAAAGAAGTCGCTACTAAAGTAGCAACGGTTGCAAACACAACAACTTTAAAGGTACGCGCCCTTCCAAGTGTGGATTCTAAGGTGTATGATTTGATACCACTAAATGAAGAATTGGAAGTTAAGGAAGAATATTTAGACAAAGAATATTTTGATAAGTTCATTGAAGAGCAGGAATCAGATTCCTTAGCAGTAGAATCAATGGAATTAGTAGATG
>CAZRLE010000015.1:8754-20977 GCA_964600705.1 uncultured Lachnoclostridium sp.
GTAGATGAAAATGCTATGATGTCTGATTTAGATAACTGGGTATGTATCAGCATTGACAACGAAATTGCTTTCGTATCAAAAGAATTTGTTGAGATATCCTTTAAGTTAGAAAGAGCTGTATCAATTGATGAAGGAGCAGCAAGTGGTGCCGGAGTATCTTCAGGACGTACATCCATGGTATCTTACGCAATGCAGTTCTTAGGTAACAAATATGTTTGGGGTGGAACTAGTCTTACTAATGGAACGGACTGTTCTGGATTTACCATGAGAATTTATGAACACTTTGGATATTCTATTCCTAGAACTTCCAGTGCACAGGCAGCTTACTTTAAAGGTATCAGTTCTTCGGAAGCAAAACCTGGTGACTTATTCTTCTACGGAAGCGGCGGAAGAGTAAACCACGTTGCTATGTACATTGGTAATGGTCAGGTAATTCATGCAAGTAATGCAAGAACAGGTATTAAGATTTCCAATGCATTCTATCGTAGCCCAATTAAGGTTGGTAGAATTATCAATTAGTAACATACACAAGATATAAGATATATTTATACCAATTGAAATACTCTGCAAGCAGAACCTCTTTGAAAATGTTTTGCCTGCAGAGTATTTTATGTTGGAAATTTACTTCCTTTTATGGTATTCTTTTAAGAGAGAAAAATACGGCAACTGAGGTTGCCAATTTAGATAGATAAAGAGGAAATTAACATGGCACAATTGACACCAATGATGCAGCAGTATCTGGACACCAAAAATGAATATAAAGACTGCATTTTGTTTTATCGTTTAGGGGATTTTTATGAAATGTTCTTTGAAGATGCAATTACCTGCTCACGAGAACTGGAAATTACTTTAACTGGCAAAAACTGTGGTTTAGAGGAAAGGGCACCGATGTGTGGAGTGCCTTTTCATTCTGTTGACGGATATTTGAATAAACTAATCAGTAAAGGATATAAGGTGGCTATCTGTGAGCAGGTTGAAGACCCTAAGAGTGCAAAAGGACTGGTGAAACGAGAGGTTGTTCGTATTGTCACACCAGGTACCAATCTGAATACACAGGCCCTGGATGAAAGTAGAAATAATTATCTGATGAGTATTGTGTACACTATCAATGCTTACGGAATCTCTGCTATTGATATTACAACTGGAGATTACTATGTAACTGAAGTCGATAACGAGCGTAAGTTATTAGATGAAATTAACAAGTTCTGTCCATCTGAAATTATCTGCAATGATTCTTTCTATGTATCAGGAATCGATATTGAGGATTTGCGTGGCAGATTAAGTATTTCTGTTGCTGCTTTAGAACCTTGGTACTTTGATGACGATTTATGCATCCGAAGCTTAAAAGAGCATTTTCATGTAGGGGATTTGCAGGGATTAGGACTTGGTGATTACAGTATCGGCGTTATTGCAGCTGGTTCTATTATGCAGTACCTTTATGAGACTCAGAAAAATGCATTGATTCACATTACCAAGATTATTCCTTATGTGACAAGCAAATATATGGTTTTGGACAGCTCTACAAGAAGAAATTTAGAGCTTACAGAAACACTTAGAGAGAAGCAGAAACGTGGTTCTCTTCTTTGGGTGTTAGATAAGACCAAAACAGCCATGGGTGCCAGACTTTTAAGAAATTACATTGAACAGCCACTTATTCATGCGGAGCATATCAATGACCGTCTGGATGCCATTGAAGAACTGAATGGTTCCGCTATTACAAGAGAAGAGTTAAGAGAATACTTAAATCCAATCTATGATTTGGAGCGTCTGATTAGTAAAGTAAGTTATAAAAGTACAAATGCAAGAGATTTGATTGCATTTAAGACTTCTTTAGAGATGCTTCCTCACATCAAGATGCTCTTACAGGAATTTAAGAAAAAAGAGCTTATGGAAGCAGGGGAAGAGTTGGATGTATTAGCTGATATTTATCAGCTGATTGAGGATTCCATTGAAGAAGACCCGCCATTGTCAATCAAAGAAGGTGGATTTATTAAAAGTGGATATTCGGAAGAAGTAGATACCTTAAGAAAAGCCAAAACAGAAGGAAAAGACTGGCTTGCAGAACTGGAAGCAAGAGAAAGAGAAGCTACCGGTATTAAGAATCTTCGTATCAAGTTCAATAAAGTATTTGGTTACTACCTCGAGGTAACTAATTCTTATCAGGATTTGGTACCAATGAACTGGGTTCGTAAACAGACACTTGCCAATGCGGAGCGTTATACAACCGATGAACTTAAGAAATTGGAAGATACAATTTTAGGGGCGGAGGACAAGTTATTTGCTCTTGAATATGAATTATTCTGTGAAATCCGTGATAAGATTGCTGCAGAGATTGGACGCATTCAGGCAACGGCCAAGTTAATTGCCAAAATTGATGTATATGCCTCACTTGCTATTGTTGCAGAGCATAACAACTATGTAAGACCGGCTATTAATACAGATGGCATCATCGAAATTCACGAAGGACGTCATCCAGTCGTTGAAAAGATGATTAACAATGATTTATTTGTAACCAATGACACTTATCTTAACAATAAAGAAAAACGTGTGTCCATTATCACAGGTCCCAATATGGCAGGTAAATCGACTTATATGCGTCAGACGGCACTGATTGTACTTATGGCACAGCTAGGTTGCTTTGTTCCTGCAAAGGAAGCAAATATTGGTATTGTAGACCGTATCTTTACCCGTGTAGGGGCATCGGATGACTTGGCTTCCGGACAGAGTACCTTTATGGTAGAAATGACAGAAGTGGCAAACATTCTTAACAATGCTACAAAAGACAGCCTCTTAATTTTTGATGAAATTGGCCGCGGAACCAGTACATTTGACGGTCTTAGTATTGCATGGGCGGTAGTAGAGCATATTAGCAGTACAAGACTCTTAGGAGCAAAGACTTTATTTGCTACCCATTATCATGAATTGACGGAATTAGAGGGTAAATTAGAAGGCGTCAACAACTATTGCATCGCGGTAAAAGAACAGGGCGATGATATTGTATTCCTTCGTAAGATTATAAAAGGCGGGGCTGACAAGAGCTATGGTATCCAGGTTGCAAAGCTTGCCGGTATTCCATCCGGTGTGCTAAACCGTGCCCAGACAATCGCGGAACAGCTAAGTAATCAGGATATTGCTGAAACAGCAAAACGAATTGAAGTACGACAGGATGAGGTGTTAGAAGCACTTCGTGCCAAAAACGTGGAAAGCTTCCAGATGTCTATTTTTGACTCTACAAGCAGCACTAATTCTTCAGAGGATATTATACTTAGACTTCGTGAAATGGATTTGTCTGCCATGACACCGATTGATGCCATGAATGAATTATATAAATTACAGAAAAAAGTAAAGGAACGCTGGTAATATGTCTAAAATTGCTTTATTAGACCAGAGTACGATAAATAAAATTGCAGCCGGAGAGGTGGTGGAACGTCCTGCGGCTGTTGTAAAGGAATTAGTTGAAAATGCCATTGACGCAGGTGCCAACGGTATTACCATTGAAATTAAAGAAGGCGGTATCAGCTTTATCCGCATTACCGACAACGGGATTGGAATTGAGAAGGATGAGATTCCGATTGCCTTCAAACGTCATTCCACCAGTAAGATCCGTTCTGCTGAGGATTTAATTACGGTATCGAGTCTTGGTTTCCGTGGTGAGGCCCTTGCCAGTATTGCGGCAGTAGCTCAGGTAGAGCTTTTAACTAAGACGCCAGGTGCCATTACGGGTTCCCGTTATCTGATTGAAGGCGGTAAGGAAGTATTAGGAGAAGGCAAGGTAGAAGAAATTGGTTGTCCGGAAGGAACAACCTTTTTAGTGCGCAATCTTTTCTATAATACACCGGCAAGGAGAAAGTTCTTAAAGTCTGCCATGACAGAAGCAGGTTATGTCAGTGATTTGGTAGAAAGACTGGCGATTTCACATCCTAATATTTCTTTTAAATTTATGAATAACAATCAGGTAAAGCTTCACACCTCCGGTAACGGACAGATGAAGGATGTGATTTATCAGGTATATGGTCGTGATATTGCAAGAGAACAGTTGTTAGTAGAAGAAGAAACAGAGCTTCTTAAAATCAGTGGATATATTGGAAAACCGGTTATTTCCAGAGGAAACCGCAACTATATGAACTATTTTATCAATGGCAGATATATCAAAAGCCAGTTGATTAACCGTGCTATTGAAGAGGCGTATAAGCCTTATACAATGGCTCATCGTTATCCGTTTACCTGTCTTAATATTGAAATGGACAGCCAGATGATTGATGTCAATGTACATCCAACAAAGATGGAAGTACGTTTTACGAATCAGGAACAGATATTTAGAACCATTCACGATGCTCTATTCTTAGCACTCAGGGGGAAGGAACTGATTCCAGAAGTATCTTTCACAAAAGAAAAAGAGAAGAAGAAGGAAGAAGGAAAGCAAGCAGTTGCAAAGAAAGAACCCGTAAAGGCTGCAGAGCCGTTTGAAGTAAAGAGACGTGAGTCTGTTTTAAATCAGAGTGTATTAAATCAGAGTGTATTAAGTCAGAGTGTATTTTTAAAACCGGAAGTTAAGACAGAGTCCAAAATAGAAGTGGCTCAACCAGAAAGTAAACCAGAAAGTAAGCCGGAACCTAAAGTGGAGGTTTCTAAGCCTGACTTACCAAAAACAGAGATTCAGTCTGAAGCACCAGAGGTAAATAAAGAAATATCGGTATTGAAAGAATCTACTGCTCCATACAGTACATCCAAGCTTCAGGAAGATAAGCTTCCCGAAATAGTGGAACTGCCAAAACAGCTTGAATTATTTGAAGAGAAGCTGTTATCAAAAGAAAATGTAAAGGAACACCGCATTATCGGGCAGTTTTTTAACACATACTGGCTGGTGGAATTTCAGGATAAGTTATTTATGATTGACCAGCATGCGGCTCATGAAAAGGTTCTATACGAAAAAACAATGAAAGCCCTAGAGACGAAAGAGTTTAGCTCCCAGATGATTCAGCCTCCAATTATTTTAACTTTGAATATGCGCGAAGAAGAGGTTTTAAAGAATAATATGGCTGTTTTTGAAAAGCTTGGTTTTGAAATTGAGCATTTTGGTGGAAAAGAATATTCTGTATATGCAATTCCGGCAAATCTATATGGGATTGGTCAGAAGGAATTGCTGTTAGAGATGATTGACGATTTGGTTGCAGAGGATGGTAAGCACAATCCGGATATTTTATTGGAAAAAGTTGCTTCTTTATCCTGCAAAGCTGCTGTAAAGGGGAGAATGAAGCTTTCCATGGAGGAGGCAAAGGAGCTGATTGACCAGCTTTTAACCTTAGAGAACCCGTATCACTGCCCACACGGCAGACCAACCATTGTATCTATGACCAAATATGAAATTGAAAAGAAATTCAAGCGAATTATATAAAAGTGACCTTTAAGGGTTGACGAACTAATTTTAAGTCAGAAAGGATTTGGATAATCTTGAAAAAGCCTTTAATTATACTAACAGGACCTACTGCAGTAGGCAAAACAGACCTTTCCATTAAGCTTGCAAAAGCAGTAAATGGAGAAATTATTTCAGCAGATTCCATGCAGGTTTATGAGAAAATGGATATTGGTACTGCTAAAATTATGCCGGAAGAAATGGACGGCGTACCTCACTATTTGATTGATGTATTAGATCCAAAGGAAGATTTCCATGTTGTATTATTCCAAAAGCTTGCAAAAGAAGCGATGGAAACTATTTATGCCAAAGGAAAAATTCCTATCATTACAGGTGGAACCGGTTTCTATATTCAAGCACTTTTATATGACATTGCCTTTAAGGAAAATGACGGAGATATGGCATATCGCGAGGAACTAGAAGCGCTTGCAAATGAAAAAGGAGCTGAATATCTCCATCAGATGCTTGCTGATGTTGATGAAGCAGCTGCAAATGCGATCCACGCCAATAATATCAAGCGTGTAATCCGTGCCCTTGAATTTCATAAGCAGACGGGAAGAAAGATTTCCGAACATAATGAAGAGGAGCGTCAGAAGGAATCTCCATATAACTTTGCATACTTTGTTCTTAATAATGACCGTCAGGTGTTATATGAGCGCATTGAAAAGCGCATTGACATTATGTTGGAAAATGGACTGATAGCCGAGGTAGAAGGTTTGTATAAAGAAGGGTATGACAGTGATCTGGTTTCCATGCAGGGACTTGGATATAAAGAAATTCTGGCTTACTTAAAAGGTGAATGCACATTGGAAGAAGCAGTGTACATCTTAAAACGCGATACCAGACATTTCGCAAAACGCCAGATTACTTGGTTTAAGCGTGAAAAAGAGATTACTTGGGTGAATAAAAATGAATTTGCTTCCGAAGAAGAGATTCTCCCATTCATGATAAATATTTTAAAGGATAAAGGGATAGTGTAATGAAAGAACAGTTAAATGAAATGTATAAAGATTTGACCGTAGATGAAAAGATTCAGGGCTTTTGTGCCGACATTTTAGAAAGCTTAGAAGAACGTTTTAAAGGAATTGATAAAGTAGCAGAATACAATCAGTTAAAAGTATTAAAAGCAATGCAGGATAAGCGTGTCAGCGATGTTCATTTTGCTGCTACCACAGGATATGGTTATAATGACCTGGGACGTGATACGTTAGAAGAAGTATATGCAGCAGTATTCCATGCAGAATCTGCATTAGTTCGTCCACAGCTTATGTGTGGAACTCATGCACTTACCGTAGCATTAGCAGGCAATCTGCGTCCGGGTGATGAGTTACTTTCCCCGGTTGGAAAGCCTTATGATACCCTAGAAGGTGTTATCGGCATTACTCCAACAAGAGGCTCACTGGCTGAATACGGCATTACCTATGCTCAGGTTGACTTATTACCAGATGGTGGCTTTGACTATGAAGGTATCAAGAATGCCATCAACGAAAGAACTAAAATGGTGACGATTCAGCGCTCTAAGGGGTATGATACAAGACCGACTTTATCTGTGGCACGTATTGGTGAGTTAATTGCTTTTATTAAAAATATCCGTCCTGACATCATCTGTATGGTAGATAACTGCTATGGTGAGTTTGTAGAAACAATAGAACCTACGGATGTTGGAGCAGACCTTTGCGTTGGTTCTCTGATTAAGAACCCGGGTGGTGGTCTTGCCGCAACAGGTGGTTACATTGTAGGGAAAGAAGAGTATGTAGACAATGCAGCTTTCCGTCTTTCTTCTCCGGGACTTGGAAAAGAAGTAGGTGCAACCCTTGGAATCAACAGCCAGTTATACCAGGGCTTCTTTATGGCACCAACGGTTGTTGCCGGCGCATTAAAGGGAGCCATCTTTGCTGCTAACGTATATGAAAGACTTGGTTTTCCTGTAATTCCAAATGGTTCAGAAACAAGACATGATATCATTCAGGCAGTTACATTAGGTTCTGCTGAGAGAATCATTGCGTTCTGTAAAGGAATCCAGGCAGCAGCACCGGTTGACAGCTTTGTTACACCAGAGCCATGGGCAATGCCTGGTTATAATGCAGATGTTATTATGGCAGCAGGGGCCTTTGTACAGGGTTCTTCCATTGAACTTTCCGCAGATGCTCCAATTAAACCACCTTATGCCGTATATTTTCAGGGTGGTCTTACATGGTATCATGCCAAATTTGGTATTATGATGTCGTTACAAAAACTTTATGAAGAAAATTTAATAGAAATCTAAGTGTACAAACGGTCCAAATTGTGGTAAACTTAATCATGTATGTGTACAAAGAGAGTGTAGAAGGAGTACACATGAATAAAAAACATTTAACAGTAAAAGAGTTACCTGATTTGGACCGTCCTGATGAAAAGTTAGAAAAATATGGACCTAAGACATTAACAGATGCAGAACTTTTGGCTGTGATCATTCGAACCGGAACAAAGGATGTCCAGTCTGTTGAGCTTGCCTCACAGATTTTAAGACATTCTAAGGAGACTCCGGGTCTTTTGGGTTTAAAAACGCTGGAACTTCCTGAGCTTACGAATATCAAAGGTGTTGGTAAGGTTAAGGCTTTACAGGTTCTTGCAATTGGTGAATTATCCAGACGAATTGCAAAGACAAGCATTGATAAGGGTGAAGCTTTTTGCGAACCAGAGATGATTGCAAGGTATTATATGGAAGATATGCGCCATCTGCAAAGGGAAGAGATTGTTCTGGTTATGATGAATTCTAAAAGTCAGATTATCAAGGATGAGATTATCTCAAAAGGTACTGTTAATTCATCTATATTATCTCCAAGGGAAATTTTTTTACTGGCACTAAAGTATAATGCAGTACATATTGTTTTATTGCATAATCATCCAAGTGGTGATCCAACTCCAAGTAAAGAGGATCTGCTGATGACAGCAAGAGTTGCAGAAGCAGGAAAGTTAATTGGAATTTCACTTATGGACCATCTGATTATTGGAGATAATAAATATATTAGTTTGAAAGAGAAAGGATTTTTGTGATGTCAAAACGAATGTTTGGTATAGATTTAGGCACTAGCAAGTTGAAGATTTATAAAAAAGGCGAAGGCATTGTATTAGATGAGAAAAATGTAGTTGCAATTGCCAATAAAAAGAATTTATTTGCTGCAGGAAATGAAGCTTATGAAATGTGCGAAAAAGCACCGGTTAATATCATGGTATCTTATCCTGTAAAATATGGAGTAATTGCAGAAATTGCTCACATGCAGATGTTAATCAATCATTTCTTTGAAAATCTGATTGGTAAAAAGACAGCTTTTGGAAGTTCTGTGGACTTTTTAGTAGCTGTTCCAACAGACGTTACAGAAGTTGAGAAGAAAGCATTCCATGATTTAATTCGTAATTCCGTTGTTAAAACTAAAAATATTGGAATGGTAGAGAAACCAATTGCAACAGCTCTGGGACTTAACCTTGATGTTTTCAATGCACATGGAGTTATGACAATTGATATTGGAGCTGAAACAACAGAAATCTCCATTCTTTCCCTTGGAGGTATTGTGTTAAGCAAGCTGATCCCAATCGGCGGTAAGAAGATTGACGAAACAATTAAGTTGTTCGTTAAAAAGAGATACAATCTTGTAATTGGAGATAAAACAGCAGAGTATATTAAGAAAAATCTTGTTTCTGCATTCCCATCTGCAAAAGAAAGTGTTTTCGCATGCGGACGTAATGTCGTAACAGGGCTTCCTTGTGAAATGGAGATTTTCTCTGATGAAATCAATGAAGCAGTAAAAGAACAGTTAATTACTATTATTGAATCTTCAAGAACTATTTTAGAGAGAACTCCACCAGAAATTTCTGCTGATATTTACCGTTCTGGTGTGTATATCACAGGTGGAACTTCCCAGCTTAGAGATTTTGATAAATTATTTAACCATGAGACTGCATTAAGGGTAAATCTTTCCGATGACCCGGAAAATACAGTAGCGAATGGTCTTGGTGTTTTAATCGAAAGTATGGAAACTAACAAATTAGCAAGAAATGTAATTCAGACAATTAACGGACGTAAAAAATAGTCTGTCAGGAGGAATGTAATATGCGTCGAAGGACCAAAATGCCAATCAGTCCACGATATATACTGGCAACTCTTTCTGTATTATGTATTTTGCTGATTATCCTTTCTTTCCGTTATGATGAACAGCTTGCGCCTGTTAAGACAGTAGTAGGGAATACCATTACGCCAATGCAGAAGGGAATCAATTCCGTTGGCAGCTTTATTTCCCAAAAGGCAGATATGTTCGTTTCCATGCAGGAACTTATGGAAGAAAATAGGGAATTAAAAGAACAGCTTGATAATCTCTCTTATGAGAACAAGATTCTTCAGCAGGAAAAGTATGAACTGGAAAGTTTAAGAGAATTATATGAATTAGATGAAAAATATGCAACCTACCCTAAGGTTGCAGCCAGAGTTATCAGCAAGGATAGCAACAACTGGTACAACCAGTTTACCATTGACAAAGGAACAGAAGATGGTATTGCTGTTAACATGAATGTAATGGCTGGCAATGGTCTGGTTGGGATTATAACTGAAGTTGGAACCAACTGGGCTAAGGTACGTACTATTATTGATGATAAAAGTAACGTAAGCGCTATGTCATTAAAGACCTCTGATATTTGTAATATCAAAGGAAATTTAGAACTGATTGATGATGGCCTGATTGAAATCGAACTGATTGATAAGAATGCCGATATTCAGGTTGGTGACGAAATCGTAACCTCTCATATCAGTGATAAATTTTTGCAGGGAATCTTGATTGGTTATGTACACAGTATTCAGATTGATGCTAACAACATGACCCAGTCCGGTTTTGTTGCTCCGGTAGTATCTTTTGATTCTTTGGATACCGTTTTAGTTATTACAGAATTAAAGAAAGAGCTTCCAAAAGAAGCCATTACTTATTAAGATTAAGAAAGGAGGAGCCCATGAAGCGTGTATTATCAATAGCTGCTATTGTTTTGTTGAGTTTTCTGATGCAGACGACTATTTTTCAAAGTCTGGCACTTGCTGATGTGGTTCCTAATTTTTTACTGATTGTTACTGTAACCTTTGGATATATGCGTGGTGAAAAGGAAGGGATGTATACGGGATTTTTCAGTGGTCTTTTAGTAGACTGTGTATTTGGTTCCGTTATCGGACTCTACGCATTGCTATACATGGTAATTGGTTATTTGAACGGTTTATGTCGTAAACTGTATTATAGTGACCATATTGTTGTTACAGTGGCACTTATTTCCATTAGTGATTTAATTTATAATTTCTTTTATTATATTTGTGAATTTTTGTTCCGCAACCGTCTGGATTTCTTCTTTTATCTGACAAGAATTATTATTCCGGAGATGGTTTATACACTTTTGGCGGCTGTTGTACTATATCGCTTTTTATATAGCTTTAATAGTATGCTGGAACATGGTGAGAAAAGGGAGGCTTAATTTTTGCTTGATACAATAAAAGACTGGCTTCAAAATTTAAACAAATCCAGATTATTCCCTATATCCGTCATATTTGTGTTTTTGTTTTTGCTCTTAGTACGCCAGCTATTTTCACTCCAGATTGTGCATGGAGAAAGTTATTCAAAAAGCGGAGAATACCGCAATGAGAAAACACGTGAGATTAAAAGTACCCGTGGTAATATTTATGACTGTAATGGTGAACTTTTAGCTTATGATAAATTATCCTACAACGTTACCATTGAAGATACTGGTGAACTGGATACAAGCGCAGCGAAGAATTCCATGATTCACAATCTGATTCAGATTATTGAAGAACATGGCGGTTCTATTGAATCTGATTTTTGTATTGAATTGGATGAAAATGGTGATTTCCAGTACACGGTAGAAGGTAATTCGTTAATTCGTTTCAAAAAAGATATTTATTCCTTAAATACTTCGGACAAGTTGAGTAATGAGCAGATTGCTATTACAGCAGAGGAATTGTTTGATTTTATTCGTTATTCGACAGAAACCGGAAGCCCTCGTTTCCTGATTGATGAAAAATATACCGATGAAGAAGCGTTGAAGATTATGTCAATTCGATATACTCTGTTTATGAATCGATATAGAAGTTATACTCAGGCAACAATAGCGACAAATGTTAATGATGAAACGGTTGCTGCTATTAAGGAAAATAGTGCTGACCTGCCTGGTGTAGAGATTTTAACGGAAACAAATCGTGTTTATAATAATAGTAAGTATTTTGCCCATATTTTAGGATATACCGGAACTGTTAATTCAGAAGAACTTGCAGAATTAGAGGCAGAGGGAAATGCATACAAATATACTTCCACAGACCAGATTGGAAGAACTGGTCTGGAAAAAGAGTACGAATCTTATCTTCATGGAGTCAAGGGAACCGAAACTCTTGTGGTAAATGGGTCTAATCGTATTCTTTCTGTAAAAGAACGTACAGAACCCACTGCCGGTAATAATTTATATCTTACCATTGATGCAGAATTACAGGAAAAGTGTTACAACTTACTGGAGAAAGAAATTGCAGGTATTTTACTTTCCAATATTGTAAATAGTAAAGATACAGGAACTAAAGGTTCTTCCGCTGCAGGTATTAAAATTCCTATCTATGATGTTTTTTATGCCTTAATCAATAATAACGTAATTGATATTAAGCAAATGGAAGATGCAGATGCAAGTGAATTAGAACAATCTGTTCATAGCAAATTTCTTGCCCAGCAGCAGAGTGTACTTACTTCCGTAAATACAACCCTCGCAGCAGATTATACGTTATCTAATCGTGCGTCAGGT
>CAZRLE010000015.1:20987-21251 GCA_964600705.1 uncultured Lachnoclostridium sp.
GTACCGATATGGAAGAAGTCTTAGATTACATCTACACCCTATTAATCGAACAGGATGTATTGATATCTGGTTCTATCAACAGGGAAGATAGTATCTATATTGATTATTATAACAATAAGACAAGTCTCAGCCAGTTCCTACAGTATGCACTGGCAAGTAACTGGATTGATTTAAGTAAATTAGAAATAGAAGAAGAATTTTATAGTACTTTAGAGCTTTATGATAAGCTGGTTACTTATATTCAGGAGGCATTAAAAAAGGATA
>CAZRLE010000016.1:0-20329 GCA_964600705.1 uncultured Lachnoclostridium sp.
AAGATGCTACTTACCAGGCAGGTGCTCGTGAAGTAGAAATTATTGAAGAACCAATCGCAGCAGCAATTGGTGCAGGAATTGATATTTCAAGACCATGTGGAAATATGATTGTAGATATCGGCGGCGGTACTACAGATATCGCAGTGATTTCGTTAGGCGGAACCGTAGTAAGTACATCTATTAAGATTGCGGGCGACGACTTTGATGAAGCTATCGTACGTTATATGCGTAAGAAACATAACATGCTCATCGGTGAAAGAACAGCAGAAGATATTAAGATTAAGATTGGCTGTGCATACATGCTTCCAGAAGTTGAGACTATGAATGTAAGAGGACGTAACCTTGTAACTGGTCTTCCTAAGACAATCGAAGTTACTTCTGAAGAAACAGAAGAAGCATTAAGAGAAACAACTTCTCAGATTGTAGAAGCAGTACACAGCGTATTAGAAAAGACTCCGCCAGAATTAGCAGCAGATATTGCAGACAGAGGTATCGTATTAACAGGTGGCGGAAGTCTTCTTCGTGGTTTAGAAGAGTTAATTGAAAGCAAGACAGGTATTACTACAATGACAGCAGCAGATCCAATGCTTTGTGTTGCTATCGGTACTGGTAAGTATGTTGAGTTTTTAAGTGAAGGTAAGAAAAATTTCTAGAAAAGAATTTCTAGTAAGAATTTCTAGTAAGAAAGCCTTTATAGCATGGTGGCGCAGATTAGGTCCAAGGATGGATTAAGAAAAGAGAAGGAAAAGCCGATAACTATCTAAATAGGGCGGTTTAATCAAAACGAAAGACAAGAGGTGGACCAATGACTAGAGCATTATATACTGGTTTTACCGGTATGGTCAATGAACAGAAGAGACTGGATATTATATCCAATAACATTGCGAATTCTGCAACAGTGGGATATAAGGGAGAAAATGTAACAAGTCAGTCTTTTGAAGATGTGCTTACACTCAAGATTAGAGATAATTCTGAATATTATCTCGACAGATCAATTGGTAATATGAGTTTAGGCGTACGTATTGGGGAAGTTTACACAGATTATACACAGGGCTCCCTTCGTGAGACAGGTAATACTTACGATTTGGCAGTAGAAGGAAAGGGCTTCTTTGAAGTAAAAGAAGGCGAGAACATCCGTTATACCAGAAACGGCAATTTTAAGATGACACAGGATGGATTTGTTGTGGATTCATACGGCAATTATTTACAGGGAGAAAGTGGAGATGTGCAGGTTCCTGTAGATGCAACCATTGCAATTAAGGTAGATGGAAGTGTATACGCTGACGGAGTTTATATAGATACCATTAAGTTAGTGGATTTTGAAGATTATGATTATCTGGAAAAGGTAGGAGATACATCCTATAAGACGGTAGACGGAGCAGTATCTTTTGATGCAACAGGTGTTATCCGTCAGGGATATACAGAACAGTCTAACGTCAATGCTGTTTCAGAAATGGTAGATTTGATTGCGATTACCAGAGCTTATGAAGCGAATCAGAAGGTAATCCAGACAGAAGATAGTCTGTTAGAGAAGACTGTAAACCAGATTGGTAAGGTATAAAGGGCAGTGACAGATAAGGAGTCATTGAAACATTAACGAAAGAGGTGCAGACGTATGGTACGTTCATTATGGACTAGTGCATCAGGAATGATTGCACAGCAGAACAATGTAGATACAATCGCAAATAATTTAGCAAATATCAATACAACTGGATATAAGAAGGAGACAATGGAATTTAAGTCCTTATTATATCAGACCCTTCAGGAGGAATCCACAGACAGCGAAGGTAATCCAAAGCCAGTTGGGGTTCAGGTAGGGCTTGGTGTTCGTAATGCAGCAATTACCTCCCAGTTTACACAGGGAGCATTTGCAGAGACAGGAAACCAGTGGGATTTTGCAATCAGTGGTGACGGTTTCTTTGTGATTGGAATGGAAGATGGGAGCTATGGCTATACAAGAAGCGGTTCCTTCCAGATGGCTATGGGGAGTGAAGGTCTGACACTTTCTACTTCCGGTGGACAGCCAGTGTTAGATGTCAATGGAGCGCCAGTTGTACTTCCGGAAGAATACAGTGCAAGTAGTATTACAGTAGATGACAGCGGTAACTTATGTTATCCGGATGAGAATGGCAATCCTAAGCCAATTGGTGTTCAGATTGCATTAGTGCAGTTTAACAATCCGGCAGGGCTTGAAAAGTCCTCTAACTCTATTTATTATGAATCCCCTGCTTCTGGTACAGCAAGATGGGAGCACATGGATGGTAATGTGAAGAAGAGTAAGCTTGTTCAGAAGTATGTAGAAGCTTCCAACGTGCAGGCAGCAGAGGAAATGGTTAATTTGATTGTGGCACAGAGAGCGTATGAAATGAACTCTAAGGTAATCACAGCATCAGATACTATGATGCAGCAGGCCAACAACTTAAGAGCATAATCGGTTCCGGGAGGATAGGATATGAGTATTTCAATTGATGGTAGTAGTTTCTTATACAGCAACTACCTGAATGCAGCCACTGATGCTACATCTAAGGCAGATAAGCTTAGTACAACATTACAGAGCGAGAAGCTGGGTTCTTCAACAGATGAAGAATTAATGGAAGTCTGCAAGGAATTTGAAGCATATTTTGTGGAACAGGTACTGAAGGAAATGCAGAAAACAGTACATAGCAGTGATGAAGACAGTGAATATTACCAGTATTTTGGTGATATCATGTGGCAGGAATATGCGAAGGATATTTCGGAGAGTGGGCAGCTTGGATTAGCGCAGCAGCTTTACGAATCAATGAAGAGAAACATGACAGTTTAGTTGTAATAGATGAACTGTAAAAGAAGGCTGTGGCGGGTTCGCGACAGCCTTTTGTAATATTATGTAACTGTTCAGAGCCAACACGAAGTGTTTTTTGGGTTGGTTCTGAATAGTTACAATAGAAGGATGAAAGAGTAGGAGAAGCAGCGTGGCAGAAACTTTTGAGGGATATGTAGAGCGAATTATATATCGCAATGGGGAAAATGGGTATACGGTCTTAAATCTTACCAACGATGATGATGAGATGACCTGTGTAGGTACATTTACATTTATCAATGAAGGTGAGTATATCGAAGTGACAGGAAGCATTACAGAGCATCCAATTTATGGAGAACAGCTGAAAGTGGAAAGTCATCAGGTAAAGGAGCCGGAGGATGTTGTATCCATGGAGCGATATCTTGGTTCTGGTGCTATTAAGGGGATAGGACCAGCTTTGGCAGCGAGGATCACCAAGAAATTTAAGCTGGATACTTTCCGTATTATTGAAGAAGAGCCGGAGCGTCTGGCAGAGGTCAAAGGAATCAGTGAGAAAAAGGCAAGGGAAATTGCTGTTCAGTTTGAAGAAAAGAGAGAAATGCGTAATGCAATGATGTTTTTACAGCAGTATGGCATTTCTAATCAGCTTGCAGTCAAAATCTATCAATATTATGGACCAGAGATGTATGGCGTACTAAAAGAAAATCCATATCGTCTGGCAGAGGATATTACAGGTGTTGGTTTTAAACTTGCCGATGAGATTGCGACCAAGGCAGGGATTGCCGGTAATTCGGATTTTCGTATTAAAGCAGGAATTATTTATACACTTGGGCAGGCGGGGCAGGCAGGTCATATCTATGTGCCTTGGAATGTGCTCTTACAGAGGGCGGCAGAGCTTCTGTATTTGAATGTGGAGGAACTGGAAAAGCATTTGATGGATTTGTCTTTGGATAAGAGAATTGTAGTAAAGGAAGTGGAAGAAGGAAAAATTGTGTATCCATCCACACTTTATTACATGGAAATGAACTGTGCCAGAATGCTTTTGGATTTGAATTTTAGTACAGCGATTGATTTGACACTGCTCAAAAAGAAAATAGATTACATTGAGAAAGAAAGTCAGATTGAATTAGATGACATGCAGAGAACTGCTATTGTGGAAGGGGTTCGCAATGGTGTGCTTGTAATAACAGGTGGACCGGGAACAGGTAAAACGACAACAATTAACACGCTCTTAAAGGTATTTGAGTCAGAGGGCATGGATATTATGCTTGCGGCACCAACAGGAAGAGCAGCGAAGCGAATGTCAGAGACAACCGGATATGAAGCCCAGACCATTCATCGTATGCTGGAGCTTAAGAATACATTAGATACTGAGAATGCCGGAATGCATTTTGAGAGAAATGAGACAAATCCATTAGAGGCAGATGTTATTATTATTGATGAAATGTCCATGGTAGACATTTATCTGTTCCATGCTCTGTTAAAGGCAGTGGCAGTAGGAACAAGACTGGTCTTAGTGGGAGATGTGAATCAGCTTCCATCCGTAGGACCAGGGAATGTGCTGAAGGATATTATTGAATCCCATGGTTTTAATGTGGTGAAGCTTTCTAAGATTTTCCGTCAGGCTGCAGAGAGTGATATTATTGTCAATTCCCACAAGATTAACGACGGAGAACTGATTGCACTGGATAATAAAAGCAAGGACTTCTTTATGCTAAAGCGTAATGATGTGAATACCATTATTAATGTTGTGATTCAGCTTGTGAGAGATAAGATGCCAAAATATGTAAATGCAACGCCTTATGATGTGCAGGTGCTCACACCGATGAGAAAGGGCGAGCTTGGTGTAGAACGACTGAATAAGATTTTACAGGAGTATCTGAATCCGCCTTCCGAAGAAAAACGTGAGAAGGAATTTGTGCAGGGTATTTTCCGTGAAGGTGACAAGGTCATGCAGATTAAGAATAATTATCAGCTTGCATGGGAAATCACCAATGATTATAACATTGTGCTTGATAAAGGTACTGGTGTGTTTAATGGGGACTGTGGTGTTATCAAAGAGATTAATTTTTTCGCAGAGACTATGTTAGTGGTTTTTGATGAGGAAAAGCAGGTGGAATACCGCTTTAGCGAAGTGGAAGAGTTAGAACTGGCTTATGCCATCACCATACATAAGGCACAGGGAAGTGAGTACCCGGCGGTTGTTATTCCAATTCTTAGCGGACCAAGAATGCTTCTTAATAGAAATATACTTTATACAGCGGTAACCAGGGCAAAAAACTGTGTTACCTTGGTTGGAAGTGAAGAGGTTGTTAATTATATGATTCAAAATGTAAATAACCAGAAAAGATACTCCAGTTTTGATTGCAGAATTCGTGAAATGAATTAAAAATTTGTAACTGTTCAGAGCCAGGCGGTGTTTTCGGGCTTAGGTGCTGAATAGTTACAAAAAATTAGTGCAATTTGTGAAGAATTGAGGTATAATCTAAGATAACGGAAGAAAAACAAGCGGTGCGAAGCGACATTTGTTTTTACCTGTTATCTTAACGACAAACCGGAGGTTTGGAGTTTGCGGGTGAACAAGTCACGAAGCGGCATTTGTAAAAAAGGAGTAGGAAGATGCAGAAAACAACATTAGTAATCATGGCGGCAGGAATGGGAAGTCGTTTTGGTGGAATCAAACAGCTTGAGCCAGTTGGACCAAGTGGAGAGATTATTTTAGACTATTCCGTATATGATGCTATTGAAGCAGGTTTTCAAAAGGTGGTTTTCATTATCCGTAAGGATATTGAAGAAGATTTTAAGAAAATCATCGGCGACCGTATGGAAAAGCAGATAGAAGTAGAATATGTAATTCAGGATATAGATGATTTGCCGGAAGGTTATGTGAAGCCGGAAGGAAGAACAAAGCCTTGGGGAACAGGACAGGCAATTCTTAGCTGTCTTGGTGTGGTAAAAGAACCATTCGCAGTAATCAATGCAGATGATTACTACGGTAAGGAAGGTTTTAAGAAGATGAATGCTTTTTTACAGAATACACCAGACTGTGATAAACCATATCATTACTGCATGGCGGGATTCCGCCTTGGTAATACCTTAAGTGAGAATGGTACCGTAACAAGAGGTGTATGCAATGTCAGTGAGGAAGGAATTCTTCTCGATATTGAAGAGACTATGGATATTGCAAAAGGGGATACTTCAGCAGTAACTCCGGATAAGGCAATTCCGTTTGAACAGCCGGTATCCATGAATATGTGGGGATTTACACCAGATTTATTAGAGGAGTTAAAGAACCGCTTTACTGTTTTCTTAGATGGAATTGAAGGCAATGAGATGAAAGCAGAATATCTGCTTCCTACAGTTGTAGACCAGTTAATTCGTGAAGGCAAAGCGCAGGTAACTGTTTTGAATACAGAGGATAAATGGTTTGGTGTAACCTATAAGGAAGATAAGGAATTTGTGGTAAATTCCTTCAAAGAACTAGTAGATAAGGGGATTTATCCTGAAAAATTGTTTTAACATTTGCTGATTCTTTAGACTAAGGCAGTGAATAAGAGAGTGTCTGCATTAGGACAAGGAGATAATTTGGCAAAGAAGTTAAAGGATTATATATTAGATATGGTATATCCTCGTACCTGCCCCTTTTGCGGAAGAATACCAGATGGGAATAGGGATGTCTGTAACAGTTGTTTGAGACAGCTTCCTTATATACAGGAGCCAAGATGTATGAAATGCAGTAAGCCTATTTTAGATGCAGAAGAGGAATACTGTTATGACTGCAGGGCAAAGCGTCACAGCTATATCAGTGGTAGGGCAGTGTGGGTTTACGATGATATTATGAGAATGTCTGTTTCCAGGTATAAATATCAGAGCAGACTTGAGTATGCCCATGTTTACGGCGAGGAAATAGTAAAACAATATGGTGAGTGGATAAAGGTACATGGTGAGATACTGGTGCCCATACCATTACATAAAAGAAAACAGCGTAGCAGAGGCTTTAATCAGGCAGAGATTTTAGCAGATGCCATTGGAAGAAAGTTACAGATTCCGGTAGGACGGCATATATTGCTTCGAAGTAAGGATACTCTTCCACAGAAAGAGTTGAATGATACAGAGCGACTCAAAAATCTCAGAAAAGCTTTTGTGGTTAACAAGAAATGTTTTTCTCCGGTGAATAAGGTAGTATTGGTAGATGATATCTATACAACAGGAAGTACAATAGAAGCATGTGCAAAGGTACTGTATGAAGCTGGAGTGAAAGAAGTATATTTTATAAGTATATGTATTGGAAAAGGTTTTTAAGGAGGCTATACAATGGAAGTTAGAAACTGTAGAGAGTGTGGAAAGATGTTTAATTATGTAAGCGGAATGCCGATTTGTCCTGCTTGTATGAAGAAGTTGGATGAAAAGTTTGTTGATGTAAAAGAATATATCTATGACCATCCGGGTGTAGGAATCCAGCAGGTATCAGATGAAATGGAAGTTTCCATTAACCTGCTTAAGAAATGGGTTCGTGAAGAAAAGCTTACTTTTGCAGAAGGTTCTTCCGTAGGTATTGACTGCGAACGATGTGGCAAAACTATCTTAAGTGGAAGATTTTGTGAAGAATGTAAGCGTAAAGTAGTGAACCAGCTTGATAACGCTTATGAGAAGCCAAAGCCAGCAGCGCAAGTAAAGAAAAAAGAACAGGGAAGTCCTAAGATGAGATTCTTAAATTAAGAATCATCTCATTAGAAGGGGGTGCCTATCATAAAGGTTGAAACTATCAATGTAAATCAGATATTTGATGATGCATTTACTGCTTTGACCCAGAAGGTTTCCGGTGTGGAAGTGACCCAGTGTGCTAATTCAGAATTTAAACAGAAGACCCATCGATTTGTAGTGAAGACGAAGGGGATGTTTTTTGGATATATTGTGGCAGAGATGGAGCATGATTTGCTGGGAGCAATCGTGACTGGGATTAATAAAGGCCGGAAATTGCAAGAGGGACAAAAGATACTTTTTGCAATGGAGTATCTGAATATTGTATGTGGTCGCGCATTATCAGAGATTAATAATCAGACAGGAATCGGTTCGCGATTAACAGTACCGCAATATATAACGGGTAAGATGCCGGATATGATGTCTGATGGGGAATGTGAAGAATTGTGTTATCAGAGTGAGTATGGAAGATTGAACATTAAGTTGATTTATAAGCTTGAGCGTAAAGGATAAATAAGGAGGATATAGGTATGAGTAAGACTATTTTAGTAGTTGATGATTCACCATTTGCATCTCAGCAGATCAAAGATATTGTTGAAGAGTATGGATATGAAGTAATTGGATACGCAAAGAACGGAGAAGAAGGAATTGAGAAATATAAAGAATTGAAACCACAGTTTGTAATTCTTGATATTATCATGCCGGGAATTGACGGTCTTGAAACAGCGGAGATCTTATTAAAAGACCATCCGGATGCTAAGATTATGATGTTAAGCTCTCTTTGTGACTCTGGTACTTTGCAGGAAGTAAAGAGCATTGGATTAAAATATCTGATTCCAAAGCCATTAGAAAAAGATATTTTATTGGCAACATTAGAATTATTGGAAAAGAATTCATAAATGTAAATTTCATAAAAGTTATAGTAAAAGCCCAGAGGTCTAAACCTTTGGGCTTTTCATGTTAGTGGCTTCTATCTGTTATTCTTTAATCTGGATTCCTTTGTCAGAAAGAGTGATTTTTCCTTCTTTTAAAAGACGGCCAACAGCTCTCTTAAAGGAAGCCTTGCTAAAACCTAACTGGCGTTTGATTGCTTCGGGATCACTCTTGTCGTGGAATGGAAGGAAACCTCCTGCCTTTTCTAAACGTTCAAACAGAACCTTGCTGTCTGTATCCATCTGCTTGTAGGATTTTTCGCGGAGACTGACATAACATTTGCCATCTTCACGAATACCTGTAATTCTTCCTTCGATTACATCGCCTGGTTTTAAATATGTGAAAAGCTCCTTGCTAGGAACTAAGCCATAGTATTTATTATCTAAAGCAACAAAAGCACCTAAACCTTTGTTAATCTGATAAACTGTTCCTGTTACATGGTCATTTTTGCAGTAAGGATGTTTCTCACTTAAATGGCTGTAAATTCTCATGGTTGCACAAAGACGTTTGCTCTTATCAATATAAAGGCAAACTAATACTTTGTCTCCTTTTTCTACCTTGGAAGTTTGTTCTTTAAATGGAAGTAAGAGGTCTTTTGCCAGTCCCCAGTCTAAGAAAGCGCCAATTGGACTTGTTTCAATAACCTCTAATACTGCCAGTTCGTTTAATTCAATTAAAGGCTTTGTAGTAGTTGCAATTGGGCGGTCTTCTGAATCTTTATACACGAATACAGTAAAAGTATCTCCCATTTTAGTACCTGCAGGCACCTGGTTTTTTGGAAGGAGAATCTTATCCTCCATAGGGTCTCCGGGGTAATTGAGGTATACACCGTTCATTGCGGTTTTAACAACTTGAAGAGTTTGTGTTTTTCCTAATTCAATCATGCTAGTATTCCTTTCTGTTCTATGCTTTGTATGCTGTGTAAATAATCTGTAAAAATGTCTGCCTCTGCTCTATCTGCAATCTATATGGCAGTATATTCTACAATAGCAAAAATCAGTCCATCTGGATTTTCCAAAGATACAGTGAAAAGCTTGTCCTGGTTTGAAACCTTTGCAACGATAATGTCACCCAGGTGGGCAGAAGAACGATATTCTGCACGCATCTGTTTTACTGCAAAATCAGCAGGAAGACAGCTTTCTGCTATCTTGAGGTATTGTGTATTATTAACATGATTATTACTATCAATATAGAGTGGTGTTATGGTTACGCGCTCTTTTTCTGTAAGTTCCGCTGGTAAGTTGATTTTTCGTGGTGCATACTCCATTGGGTAAGCCGGACCTGTTTCATAAGGTCCCATAATTTCATCAGTCAGACGGCAAGGTGTTCCTTTTTCTGTGTCCAGATAAATCCAAATGGCATTGGCAGCAGCAAGGTCATTACCTTCCTTATCTCGTAAAACGAAATTACGGTTGCCGTAAATCCCTTTATTGGTAGTTGCCCAGGTGGAAATACTGATTTCTTCGCCTAGCTTTGGAAAACGATTGACAATTATCTGCCAGGAATTAAGAACCCATGCCTTTTTTAGGTTGCGGGAATGTTCAACTCCTACTCCAATGTCTTCGGAGTGAAAGGTGGTACAATCCTGAAAATAGTTAGCAATATTAGATAAAGTCAGGTAACAGTCGGAATTGACCTCACTGTACCGGACTCTGCTGTTAAATGTATACATAGAGTCTCTCCGTTCTAAGTTTTTTACAAGGTTACCTTTTGTTACCATTATAGCTTTTGTTATGAAAAAAAGCTAGTAAAATAACAGAAAAAGTGGTAAAGTATCGTTACGAATAGTGTGGAGTGCACTATAATGAATAATTAAAATAGTAAAATTTGTGAGGATTATGAAGTAAGATGAATCGAATTAAACAGGTAAATGAAACATATTTATTAACAGTCGCGGCAGCAGTGGGAGCTTCTGTGGTGATAGCCTTTGTCAGTGCTGTATTGGGAATGGCTGGAATCGTTACAGACGAGTTAATGACCCTATTGATATCCCAGTTGTTTTTCTTTCTGCCAACAGGAGTATATTTGTGGAGAAATAAGTTTGATTTAAGAGAAACCATTCGTTTAAAACCAATCAAAATAACCACAGTATTTATGTTGGTTGGATTTATGTATTCCATTATGCCCATGGCAACTTTGATTAATGTTATTTCTTTGAAGTTTACAACCAATGTAATTGATGCCACTATAACTAATATTGCGGCCAATTATCCGCTTGCTGTGGGAGTGGTTGTGGTAGCTTTGATACCGGCTGTTTTGGAGGAAAGCGTATACAGAGGTGTTTTTTATAATGAATATAGAAAAGTGGATATTAAAAAAGCCATTGTGCTCAGTGGTTTTTTGTTTGGGATAACCCACATGAATTTAAACCAGTTTATCTATGCATTTCTTCTTGGGATGGTATTTTCGGTTGTTGTAGAGGTGACAGACTCGATTGTATCCTCTATGGTGTTACATTTTGTGATGAATGGAACCTCTATGGTTTCTGTATATGCACAGGGGATGGCAAGTGCGGAGACAGCTGTAGAATCTGTAGATACGGCAGGAGTCATTGATATTTATATCCAGAGTATCTGGATGCCTGCAATAGCCGGAGTGGTGCTTTCATATTTTATTTTGAAGGGAATCGCAGGAAATGAAGGAAGAAGCAGTGTGCTTAGGGAACTGTTTGGAAGGAAGAATGCGGTAAGTACAGATGAATTAGAAGTAGAAGAAACAGTTGGGTATCCGGAGAAGCAGCTCGGAACAGTTGCATTGTGGATTGGAATTGCCTTTAGTGTTGGAATTATGTTTCTTGTGGAATTAACAAAATAGTGATGAAATATAAAAGCCTCGCAAAATGGGAAATGCGAGGCTTTTGTACTGTATCAGTTATATAGTTATATCAATATTCTGACCGAGGTTAGGCTGAACAGACTGTTCCATCATCTTAACCATGTCAGTGCCTATTGTCTCCACCGTATCAAGACTCTGGCTCAAAAGAGCAACGTTAACATTAGTCATAAGGTTTTGCTGGCTCATTGCCATAGATACAGCTGCTATATCCATAAAATCCCTCCTGTCTAAAATAGTTTATCTCAGATTATGTATATAATATTTTAGCATAGAATAAACAAAAAGGCAATCGTTCTGTTAAAAAGGAGGAGTGCCCCAGCTGATGAATCAGACTGGGGCACTATATATTGAGTTATTATAAATAAGCTAAAAATAATAATATATTAATTATGCTTTGTATTTTTTAGATAATGCAGCGGAACCAACCCAGCCTACTAATGTTAAGCCTGTGAAGATAATGAGTACAACCCATGCTGTTGTATAAGAACCACTTGCATCATACATAGCTGCAACTAATAAAGAACCAATGGAAAGACCAACCTGTGAGAAGCTGTTTGCAATACCATAAGCTTCGCTGTATTTATCCTGTCCGAATACTTCAGCAGTTACCAATGGAGGAGATACAGTTCCGATTGGGTTTCCGAAACCAAAAGCAAATGCCATAACATAAAGTAAAGCAACGTTGTTTGCGGATAATAACATGAATACAAGCGCTAAAGCAAATCCAATACATCCGAAAATAGAACTGATTGTAACGCCAAATTTGTCATTTACCCATCCAAGAACAAGTTTTCCAACAATACCAACTAAGGAATATAAGGAAATGATTGTAGCCTGAACAGCAGGTCCGTGAGCTTCCTGAATAGCAGGTGGGAACTGTCCTAATGCACCAGAGTTGATGATACCGTTTGCAAGCATACCAATCATCATTAACCAGAAGAATAACTGTCCTTTGGATTCAGAAACGCTAAGTTTTAAAGTTGCTGACTGTGCAGATACTTTCTTTCCGGCAGCAGGAGCTTCACCTGCACCAAGTGCAGTAAGTCCCATATCTTCAGGTTTTTTCTTTAAGATAAAGAGTGTAGTTGGAAGTGCAACAACTAAAATGATAAGGGCCATAATTCTGTAAGTATTTCTCCAACCATAGCTTTCAAGAAGGAAAGTAAGGATTGGACTGAAAATAGTACCACCAACACCGATACCAGCCATAGCTAAACTCATAGCCAGACCTCTCTGTTTTACGAACCAGTTTGTAACCATCATACTAACTGGAATTAAAGTTGCATTTAAGTAGAATACACCTAAAAGTAATGCAGAGATGTATAAGTGAATTGGGCTTGTTGCTAAAGAGTAAGATGCGTAACATGCAGCATATCCGATAACGCTGACTGTCATAATTTTCTTCATATCACCTTTAGCAAGGTTTTTTGCTACGATTGGAGAAATGAAGATACCAAGTCCCTGTAAAATTGTGTTAGCTAATGTGAAAGCACTTCTTGAAATGCCTAAATCTTCAGTTACATAAATTAAATATTTATTACTAAGAGCCATGATAGGTGGAACCATTGTCATGGTAATAAGGATACAGCCGAAAACAACAATCCAGCCATAAAACAATTTACCTTGTTTTTTATTTTCCATAGTATGTTCTCCTTTGTTATTTATTTGTGGTTTTTAAGCCATTCAAATGCACACTGTGCATGCATCGCAGCACCGAGTGGCATTGCCTTTTCGTCGAATAAAACTCTTGGATTGTGATGTGGATAAGGGTTTCCTTCCACTCTTGCACCAAGCATCAGATATGTAGTAGGTACTTTTTCAGAAATAAATGCTATATCATCAGAAGGTGTAACCATGTAACCATCATCTTTACATAAATCACCTAAGTCAGCAAGATAGGTTCTTACTTCTGCTAACATTTCTGGATTTGTGTAGCAGGAAGGTACGGAAGAAAGCACTTCATAAGTAACTTCGGCACCGAACATCTGACCAGCAGCTTCTACGATTTCATGCATTCTCTTAACCAGTTTTTCTCTTAATGTCTGGTTGTATGTACGAAGTGTACCCTGCATAACAGCACTTGCAGGAATAATATTGGCTGTTTCACCGGCAGCGAACTGTCCAAGTGTCAGACATGCAGTTTCTTTAGGACCAGTTTCTCTTGCAATGAGGTTCTGGAAGGCTTGATAGATGTGCATACCAACGTTGATTGGGTCAATTCCCTGTTCTGGCATAGCACCATGGCAGCCTTTTCCGTTAACAGTGATTTTGAAACCATCACAGGAAGATGTCATATATCCTGGTCTGCAGCCATAAGCCGGAGCATCCCAGTCAAGCATTACATGTATTGCAGAACATACGTCAACACCTTCTAAAACGCCTGCTTCAATCATGGCTGGTGAACCTTTGAACTGTTCTTCAGCTGGCTGGAACATCAATTTAACGCAGCCTTCTAATTCGTCTTCTTTTTCTTTTAACATCTGTGCTGCGGCAAGAAGCATACTTGCATGCATATCATGTCCACAGTTATGAGCATTTTCTGTTAAAGATTTAAATGGAAGGTCGTTGATTTCAGTCATTGGAAGTGCATCCATATCTGCACGAAGTAAATATGTCTTACCAGGTTTTTTACCTTCGATAACAGCAACAACTCCAGATTTGCAGATTTCTTTTGGTTCAAGACCAATTTCTGTTAATCTGTCCATAACATATTTGGTAGTTACAGGAAGTTCATTTCCAACTTCTGCATGCTGGTGAAGATAATGTCTGTCGTTCAGCATAGATTCTTTTAATTCTTCGGCTCTCTGTAAAAAGTGATTCATAAAAGTCTCCTCCTTTTGATGAGTTTGTTAAAAAACATCATATGTTCGTGTCATATGTGGCGAGTAATCCGCCTTCTCATTCATAATAATGTCTTTTGGGGCTTTAAGTCAATAAAAAAGTGTCTCTAATCGTCATAATCTCCCAAATGATGAAATTTTATTTGTAAAATTGTGAAAAATGACGAAAAAATATTGTTAAAAAGATATAAGGACACAAAAAGACATCGAGACATAAAAAGACACATGTGCGGTTTTAATGTTTTGTTGCACATGGGTAACATTGCATTTTATAGAGGAAAATGTTAAAATAAAAATTAGGGTAAAGAGTTTTGAAAATATTTGATAAATATATAGGGTGATTGTAGTGAAAAATAAGATAGCTATTATTACGACACAATTTATGGTAGATTACGTGCAGGCTGCATTTACTAAAATGCAGTTGGATTGTAGTTATGAGATATTTGTTTATAAGACTTTTAGGGATATCCCGGAAATATATAGGAGGATACCAAATGATGTGGTGGGAGTACTTACCAGTGGAAGCTTTCCGGCACGAGTAATTCAGTTGTCATATCCTCATACAAATAGAGTTATTATGCCGTTCAATACCGATGATGCGGCAATTTGTCAGTTGTTTTTCAGATTATTAGATGAAAATCGTTTTCTAAAATTTGAACGTATCTATGCTGATGTTGTAGAAATGTTTGGAATAGACTTAAAAACATATCTGATGCATGATTTTAGCACACCATTATCTATTACGACCAATCAGATTGTATATGAAAAGGGGCTGGAAGAATTATTTCAGATTGAAGAGAGAGAGTACCAGAAGCATTTGAAGTTATGGCAGAGTGGTACTATTGATTTGTGTGTAACGCGATTTAGTAGTATTGTTGAACGTTTGATAGAGCAGGGAGTTCCAGTGTATTTTCCTTTTCCAAGTATTGGATATTTGAGAGATATTTGTCTGAAATTATTTAATGAGATTGAATATCGCAAAATGCAGGATAACAGTTCGGCAATCATTAGTATAGCCGTTGCTGGGGAAGATGGAAGTGTAACAGGAGTTTCTGTGGAATATCAGCTACTGGCATTGCAGGCAGCACTTATGGAATATATGGGTGCGGATTCACAGGACTACTTTATAGGAAGGAATACAGCTGGAATTGAAATACTAACAAGTCGCAGATATATGGAAAAGATAACCGAGCACTACAGTTTGTGTAAACTGTCTAGACATTTGGAGATGAATTTTCAAATTAATATTGGCTATGGAGTGGGACAGGATCTTCAACAGGCAAGGATGAATGCGAAAAGGGCACTGGAAAAGGCTTCTGAAAGTATGGGCGGAGCAAGCTTTGTGGCAGAAGATGAAGGAATAATACCGAAGAGACTTATTCGAGTACCGAAGAAGAATGCTTCAGCATTACTGATTCAAAAAACAGAAACAGAAGCAGAAACAAAGAAAATGACAGTTCCTGAATATAAAATCAGAGAAGTTCTCAAAGTGACAGAAGAGATGAACGAGGGGCAAATTACTTCTCAGGAATTATCAGAAAAGCTTGGTATCACAAAAAGAAGTGCTAACCGTATTCTTTCTGCTATGGAGGAGCAGGGAGTTTTAGAAATTAGTGGGACAAGAGCCACTTCGGTAAAGGGAAGACCAGAAAGAATATATAGACCGGTCCGTCTACGGGCGTAGAAAAATAAACATTGTGTAGAATGAAACTGTATAAAGATGTTAAAATATGGAGATTGACTTGGTTGGTAAAGTTTGATATAATACTTTGAGTAATAGTGATGTAACAATTTTGTAACATTTGAAACGTTCAGAGCCAAGCAAATTTATCAAAATGTGTGATGGATGCTTGCATTCAAGAGCATTTTTTGGTATGAATTTATTTGGCGAGAAGCCAACAATGAGCAAAGGGGAGCCTCGTAGAGACGACTTTGCGAATTGGGATCTGAAGGATGATAAACCATAAACAGATAACTTAGGGAGGAACAGAATGAGAAAAGTATTGGCAGTGAAGTCGGTATTAAGCATGGGAGTAATTGCATTATTGGCATCTGCTGTTAGCTCAACAGGCATTTCGGCAGCATCTCTTTGTACAGAGACAGGTTTGGCAGGAATTACATTATCATTGGAACAGTATACAAAAATTGCAGAAGCAAGTTATACAGTGGCAGAGAAGGCTGTCGCAGAGGAAGGAATCGTAGAAGGAAAGAGTGTTCCGGCAGAAGCAGCACAGGTAGTAGAAGAAGTATCTGAATATGCCAATGTGGGTATTTCTGTTGCCAACGATTATGTTAATATCAGACAGGAACCAAATACAGAAAGTGAAATTTTAGGAAAGCTCTATCGTGGTTCTGCTGCTACACTTTTAGAACCTGCAGGAGAATGGGTTAAAATTAAATCAGGAAGTGTAACAGGGTACATCAATGCAGAGTATCTGGCAATTGGTTTTGATGCAGAAGAATTGGTGGATACATATGCAACGAAGTGGGCGGTAGTCAACACAACTACATTGAAGGTTAGAGAAAAGCCATCCACAGAAGCGATTACAATCACTTTAATTCCATTAGGTGAGAATTATGAAGTATTAAAACAGGAAGATGGCTGGGTGAAGATTCTCCTTGACGAAGGTGATGGTGAAGGTAACCAGACCAAAGGCTGGGTAAGCGGTGAATATGTTGATATTGAGGTAGAATTTGAAGAAGCGATTTCTATTGAAGAAGAACAGGAAGAACTTCGCAGGGCAGAAGAAGCCAGACGTGCGGAAGAGGAACGTTTAAGACAGTTAGAAGCAGAAAGAAGAGCAAGAGAGCAGGCAGCAGCCAATGCAAATAAGAATACTTCAAGTTCTTCTGGAAGCTCAAGTAGTAGTTCAAGCAGCTCTGTTCCGGAAAGTTCTGGTACAGTGGCATCCGGTGATGGTGCAGCGATTGCAGCTTATGCTCAGAAATTTGTTGGTAATCCATATGTATATGGTGGAACAAGCTTAACTAATGGAGCAGATTGTTCCGGATTTGTTCAGTCTGTATATGCACATTTTGGAATTAGCATTCCTAGAACATCACGCCAGCAGGCTAGTAGTGCAGGAAAGAAAGTAAGTTTGGATGCATTACAGCCGGGAGATTTAATTTTCTACACAAGCGGTGGAAGTGTTAACCATGTATCAATGTACATTGGCGGCGGTAAAGTAGTTCATGCAAGTAACCGTAGAGAAGGAATTAAGATTTCTGCATACAATTACAGAACACCATATTCTGCAAGAAGAGTTGTGGAATAGGCAAAATAGTTTTCATTAAAGAAAGTTTTCTTGGATTTGAGTCTTGTAAGAAATGTAGAATAAGATTATAATAAAAGCAAACAACAGGATTGGGGAGTCTGCTTATGCAAAAATATGAAAGACGTAGATATAAAAGATTTCCAATTGAATTATCGCTGACAGCGAGTAAGCTTTTTAAACAGGACTATATCTGCCTGGATGATGTGAATGCAGATATTACATTGGTAGATATCTCCAGAGCAGGAATTGGTTTCTTGTGTGGTAAGGAATTGCCATTGGATTATTATTTTGATACAAAGATTACATTTGAAGATAAAGATTTCTTTTATTGTGTGATAAAGATTATTCGTAATGCAGAATCACCACAGAAAGGAAAGTTCTGTTATGGTGCGGAATTTGTTGGTCTTGCTCCATTCCTTGCAGATAAAGTTGATGAGTATGGAAAAGCATTAGACCAGAAATATATGTAAGAATAAGATGAAGTAAGAGATGTCATAGTGGTTAGTGGATAACTGCTATGGCATTTTTTTCATTATTTTAGGTTTAAAAGATGCCTGACGGATTGCTCCGTGGGTTGCGCTCACGCAATCCTACCCGCTATTCGGATATCGTGGTGTATACACACCACTTTTATCCTTATATCGGGGAGGGGCATAAATAGTTTGAAAATTTATGGAAATATTTTCAAATTTCTTGCTATAACATAAAATTATTTTGCTCAAAAAACATTTGACAAAGGGAAAAGTGTACATATTGCACAAAAAAATGATAAGAAATGTAAAGGTATGACGAAAGAACTAAAGGTGGATAAGAAGTTACCCACAAAAGTTATCCACATTAAAAAATGCGATTTTTATGGAAAAATGAGTTATACACCAAGTTATCCACAATATCCACATGTGGACAACTAAAAAAAAGGTCAAAAAATAGGTGTCAAGTTCGAATGTGCGTTTTGTTGTAAGTGATAAAAATGATTTTGGAGGCAGAAAAAATGGAAATTGCGCTTGACAGTACAATTTGGCGAAAAAGAGAGAAAATTGCAGTCAGTAATGGAAATTGAATGAAAAATAGCAAATAAATTCTGACAAAACAATTTTAAAAGATATAATATTTGAACGATTTTGCTTGAATAAAGGTAGGACAAGGGTTATAATAAAGATACCAAAAATGCAAAAAGGAGTTGGGCGGTATGAGATTTACAATTAGTGGAAAGAATATCGAAGTAACTGAGGGTTTAAGAACAGCGGTTCAGGACAAAATCGGCAAATTAGAAAGATATTTTGCACCTGAGACAGAAATTCATGTAACACTCAGTGTAGAAAAAGATAGACAGAAGATAGAAGTTACAATTCCAATGAAGGGCAATATCGTAAGAGCAGAACAGGTAAGCAGCGATATGTATGTATCCATTGACTTGGTAGAAGAGATTATTGAACGTCAGTTAAGAAAATATAAAAATAAAATCGTAGACCAGAAGCAGTCAGCAATGAGTCTTAGTCAGGCATTTGTGGAAGAAGAAATCGCTAGTGACGATGATATCCAGATTACAAGAACTAAGAAATTTGCCATGAAACCAATGGATCCAGAAGAAGCCTGTGTACAGATGGAACTTTTAGGACATAGCTTCTTTGTATTCCGTAATGCAGAAACAGACGAAGTTAACGTAGTGTATAAGAGAAAAGGAAATACATACGGATTAATTGAACCAGAATTCTAGAATATTCAACCAAAGAGGAGTGCATTTCGCACTCCTCTTTTTAACTTCCACCCTTACACTTTCACATTTTGTAGATTCGCATAATAAGAACTGTGCGAAGAAGGGTTTATTTTTGATTTTTCAACCTACGTTATTGAAAACAAGGTTTATGATGTTGAATTTTACTTGCAACCTAACAGGCTCTAGGACATCTAAGGACTTCTGGATTTTGACACGCAAGAACCTGCCTCATTGTTTTGATTATGCCCCGTACAGCACGAAACTTGCGGGTTGAAGCAGCGCATGGTACTTTTAGCGGATATTTGCATACGCCGGTCCTTGGCACCACGGCATTAGCTGGTTATGATTTATAGATAATGTCGTGGTGCCTATGTACCGCTGCGCTATGCAATGATAGTGAGAACGTCCGCTAAAAGTACCTGCGACTGCTAAGCAACCCGCTTCAAACACGTTTATACGGGGCATTACAATGAAACAGGTTCTTGCGTTTACAAAATACCAGAAATCCAGATGGCCTGAGCCTTACGTTGTCTATCGTAAAATTCAACACCACAAACCTTGTTTATCATATAGGTGGTGGTGAAAAATCATATATACATCTTCTTCGCACAGTTCTTATTATGCGAAGTTATATAAAATATGAAAGTGTGAGGAATTTAGGTGTTGCTATGGGTATGGAAAAATGTTATAATTCAGAGTATTAGTGAAAGAATGTACTTTTTTATGATAGAAGGTGAGATGGGCTTCTATCATAGATGAGCAATCTATAGAATGAAAATGTCTTAAGAATATTTTATAGGAGTGAAATAATAGAATGAGTATATTTACAAAGTTATTCGGTACACATAGTGAACGGGAATTAAAGCTGATTTATCCAATTGTAGATAAAATCGAAGCAATGGAACCAGAGTTTGAAAAGTTAACAGATGAAGAGTTAAAGGCAAAGACACCGGAATTTAAGAATCGTTTAGCAAATGGTGAGACTTTAGATGATATTTTACCGGAAGCATTTGCTACTGTAAGGGAAGCATCTAAGCGTGTACTTGGTATGCGCCATTATCGTGTGCAGTTAATCGGTGGTTTGATTTTACATCAGGGACGTATTGCAGAAATGCGTACTGGTGAAGGTAAAACATTGGTAGCCACATTACCTGCTTATTTGAATGCCTTAGAAGGCAAGGGTGTACACGTTGTTACTGTTAACGATTACCTTGCAAAGCGTGACGCGGAATGGATGGGTAAGGTTCAC
>CAZRLE010000017.1:0-20252 GCA_964600705.1 uncultured Lachnoclostridium sp.
GATAACATTAATGCAGGTTTATACACATATCCAGTTTTAATGGCAGCAGACATTTTATTATATCAGGCAAATGTAGTTCCAGTAGGTGTTGACCAGAAACAGCATCTTGAGATTACAAGAGATATTGCAGAACGTTTCAATAATATTTATGGCGATGTATTTACCATTCCAGAACCATACATTGGTAAATCAGGTGCTAAGATTATGAGCTTGCAGGAACCAACAAAGAAAATGTCTAAGTCTGATGAAAATCTCAATGCGACTATTTTCCTATTGGATGATACCGATACGATAATCCGTAAATTTAAGAGAGCTGTTACAGACTCTGGAAGCGAAGTACGCTACGGTGAAGATAAGCCTGGAATCAGCAATTTAATGGATATTTATGGTGTTGTAACAGGTAAGACAAACGATGAAATCCAAAAGGAATTTGAAGGAAAAGGATACGGAGAATTCAAGCTTGCAGTAGGTGAATCTGTAGCTGATATGTTAAAACCACTTCAGACACGCTACGAAGAGCTGATTAAGGATAAAGCATATCTTGACCGTGTGATTAAAGCCAACGATGAAAAAGCACAGTATCTTGCGAATAAGACACTTCGTAAGGTACAAAAGAAGGTTGGCCTTACAGAAAGAATTCGATAAAATTGCAGGCAGGTTTATGATAGCCATACCTAAGCACATAAGAAAAGCAATAGGCTTTTCTTATGTGTGCAAAGTTGCAAATAAACCTGCCTGCCCCTATTCTCTTTATTCATAAGGTAGAGAAAATCGAAATTCCTTCACAATCTATTTTCTATACTTCCCTGGTGTCACTCCATATTTCCGTTTAAAGCACCTATTAAAATAAGACAAATTATCAAACCCACATTGTTCTGCAATTGCCAAAACATTGTCTGAGCTTTCTAACAGCATCTTGGCTGCAATTTCCAGTCTATAGTCATTGAGATATGCAATAAATCCCATTCCCATGGTTTCTTTAAAAAATTTCATAAAGTAAGATTTACTGTAGAGACAATGGGAAGCAATTTCTTCTATGGTAATTGGTTCGTTATAATGCTCATGGATATAAGCCAGAATGGATTTTACTTTTTCAAGGGATTTCTTATTGGCAATGGTATTTTTTATATCTTCCATATTCGTGGTTAGTAAAAACAGGATATGGAACAGGCAGCCTTTTAAGGCAAGCTGATAGCCTAGGGGCTGTTTGCTGCACAATTTACCGATATTTTCAATCTGTGTCATAATAGCTGGGTGAAAGTAGCAGTTTTCATTGCTGACTGGGGAGATTGGCGTAATACCGGAAAACAGTGGTTTCATAAATTCCTGATAACACAAATCGGAAGTTTTGTTACTGAGTAATTCTTCTTTGAAGAGGATATTTTCGTATTCCATAGAAGAATTTCCTTTTTGACTGATGGAATGAAGCTGACCGGGAAATACGAAAACCACATCTCCGGCTTTTACATCGTAGTTAACCAGATTGACGGAAACAATTCCTTCACCTTTTTTGATGGTGATAAATTCGATCTCATCATGCCAGTGGAGCTTTACAGAGGTAAAGTCCAGTGGAATAGAACAAAGGTAAGTATTATATGGAAAAAACTCGGAAGTATGGGCCTTGGTTTCGTGATAATAGGCGTATTGGCTGGAATTCATAATTTGTTCTCCTTGCATCATATTTATATTATGAAAGTATTTATATATAACGAAAAAATCATGCTACAAAACTATAAAAGGATAGTTTTGTGCTAAAATATAAAAGTATTATACAAGAAATTGAAGAAAAAAGATAGTACACTATCAGTGTAGTCGAAAAGACTGACAAATTATAAAATGAGAATTTGAGGTAAAGTAATTGCTGGCTCCGGTCAGAAAAGAGGAGTATTATATTATGAATTTGAACGAAATTATGAAAGCAGAATACCGTAAGGAACTTTCAAAGTGCAGTAACGAGGAGATTTATGATGCACTTTTGAAGGCGGTACATGAATTAGCAGAAGAAAAGGTAAATACAGTAGGCGGGAAAAAACTGTATTATATTTCTGCGGAATTCTTAATTGGGAAACTGCTTTCTAATAATCTGATTAATCTTGGAATTTATGAGGAAGTAAAAGAAGAGCTTGCAAAAGCCGGAAAAGATATTTGTCAGATTGAAGAACTGGAAAATGAGCCTTCTTTAGGAAATGGAGGACTTGGACGTTTAGCAGCTTGTTTTTTAGATTCTATCGCAACTTTAGGGTTGAATGGAGATGGAATTGGTCTGAATTATCATTTTGGGCTTTTCAGACAGGTGTTTGAAAAGAATGCACAGACAACCATACCGGATACATGGCAGACGGAAAAGAGCTGGCTTAATAAAACAGATGTTACTTATCCGGTTCAGTTTAAAGATAAAACAGTTACAGCCAGAATGTACGATATTAACGTAACTGGTTATGACAGTGTAACCAATAAGCTGCATTTATTTGATATTGAGGGTATCGATGAAGCTATGATAAAGGAAGGCATTTCTTTTGATAAAGAGGAAATCGAAAAGAACCTGACTTTATTCCTTTATCCAGATGACAGTGATGAACAGGGTAGACTTTTGAGAATTTACCAGCAGTATTTTATGGTATCTGCCGGTGCACAGTTCATTTTAGATGAAGCAATAGAAAAAGGCTGCAAGTTATATGATTTATCAGACTATGTAGCAATTCAGATTAACGATACACATCCATCTATGGTAATTCCAGAGTTAATTCGTCTTTTGATGGAACGTGGAATGGAAATGGATGATGCCACTCTAGTAGTAAGCAAGACTTGTGCCTATACAAACCATACTATTTTGGCAGAAGCATTAGAAAAATGGCCAATTGCATATCTGAATAAGGTAGTTCCACATCTTATGCCAATTATTGAGGTATTAGATAATAAAGTAAGAAGAAAATATGATAATAATAAGCTCTACATCATTGATGGAGAAGAACGGGTACACATGGCTCATATGGATATCCATTATAGCCATAGTGTAAATGGTGTGGCTGCTTTACACACAGATATTTTAAAGGAAAATGAACTTCATGATTTCTACGAAGTGTATCCTGAAAAATTCAATAATAAGACAAATGGAATCACATTCCGCAGATGGCTTATGCACAGCAACCCAGAACTTTCTGCATTGATTTCTGAGTTGATTGGTGAAGGCTGGAAAAAGGATGCGGATGAGCTCACAGGTCTTATGAAGTACGCAGACGATAAAAAAGTACTTGAAAAGATTTTAGCAATTAAGGCGGAAAAGAAAGTTGCACTTAAAAATTATCTGATTAAGAAACAGAATATTGTATTAGACGAAAATTCTATTTTCGATATTCAGGTAAAGAGATTGCATGAGTATAAGCGACAGCAGCTTAATATTCTCTATGTAATCCACAAATATTTAGAGATTAAGAGTGGAAAGCTTCCAACAACACCAATTACGGTTATTTTTGGTGCAAAGGCAGCTCCAGCTTACATTATTGCACAGGATATTATTCATTTGATTCTTTGTATGCAGGAAATCATTGAAAATGATAAGGAAGTAAGTCCATACCTTAAAGTAGTCATGATTGAGAATTATAACGTAACCAATGCAGAAAAGTTAATTCCAGCCTGTGATATTTCAGAACAGATTTCCCTCGCTTCCAAGGAAGCCAGCGGAACTGGTAATATGAAGTTTATGTTAAATGGTGCTGTGACTCTTGGAACAGATGATGGTGCTAACGTAGAAATTCACGAATTGGTAGGAGAAGATAATATTTATATCTTTGGTGATTCCAGTGAAGTCGTTGTAGAACGTTATGCAAAGGGAAGCTACTGTGCAAAAGATTACTATGAAAAGAATGAAGCGATAAAAAAAGCGGTAGACTTTATTACAAGCAAAGAAGTTCTTAAAGTTGGAGATAAAGTACGTTTGGAACGTTTGAAAAAAGAGTTAATCGGCAAAGACTGGTTTATGACATTCCCTGATTTTGATGCTTATGTAGAAACAAGAGAAAAGGCATACAAAGACTATGAAGATAGATGGACATGGGCAAAGAAAATGCTTGTAAACATTGCAAAAGCAGGATATTTTTCATCAGACAGAACCATTATGGAATATAACAGAGATATCTGGGAATTATAAGAACTACAATTATCTATATTTTATTAGTTCAGAATAGAGGAAGAAGAAGGCAAAAAGTCAGTTATTATGGAATAGGGAATCCATGGTAACTGGCTTTTTGTTTTTGAGACATGTGCATGTATAGATTTTTTTATGTCTGTATGATAAGATGAAGGGAGTAAGATGTTTGTGTAAATGTTGAAATGCTTAACAGAAAAGCAGAAAACCGGAGGTTATTTATGCTATATACAATTCCAGATTATTATAGAGAGTTTAAATGTACGGCTGACAAATGCGAGGATACCTGTTGTGCAGGCTGGCAGATTGTCATTGATGATAAAGCACTTAACAAATACAAAAAAGTCCATGGCAAATTTATGGGAAAAATGCTTTGTTCGGTAAATTGGAAGGATGGGACTTTTAGGCAGGACAAGGAAAAACGTTGTGCCTTTTTAAATGAGAATAATTTATGCGATTTATATATTAATTTAGGGGAAAAGAGTCTTTGCAGAACTTGTAAAATGTACCCAAGACATATTGAAGAGTTTGAAGGGGCGAGAGAAATAACGCTTTCGGTATCCTGTCCTGAAGTGGCAAGAATTTTAATGGAGAGAAAGACATCCGTGAAATTCTTGGAGTATGAAAAGGAAAGTTCGGCGGATAATGAAGAATATGATGATTTTGATCCATTTTTATTCTCTGTCTTACAGGATGCCAGAAGTGAGATGATTGGAATTCTCCAGAATAGGGACTTACCACTTTCTGTAAGAACTTTACTGGTACTTGGAATGGCACATGACATGCAGGGAAGAGTGAACCATCAGGAATTATTTTCCTGTAACGAAGTCATCAATAAGTATACCGGTGTAAAGGCAGAGGTATTTGTGAAAGAATTTCTTCAAAAGAATGAAAAATGTGGAAAGGAAGTCAGACTTGGCAAAGAACTCTTCGAAAAGCTTTATGAGTTAGAATTTTTAAAAGAGGACTGGTATGTGCTGCTTCGTGAAACAGAGCTGCTTCTTTACGGTGGAAAGGATAAGGTGTCTTCAAAAGAAGACTATCAGGCTTTGTGTAAGGAATTTAGAGAATGGGCAGACAAGAATGCAGACAGGGAGATTCATTTGGAACAGCTCTTAGTATATTTCTTATTTACCTATTTTCCCGGGGCAGTTTACGATGGTGAAATCTATGCAAAAGTCCAGATGGCGGTGTATTGTACATGGATGATTGAAAAGCTTTGGACTGCAAGATGGCTTCGCAATGAAGAAGATTTGGAATTAGAGGAAATGATTGAGCTTGTATACCGTTTTTCAAGGGAAATTGAGCATTCTGATGATAACCTTAAAAAGGTGGAAAAAATCATGGAAAAGAAGTGGTTTTTGAGATTGACATAGGATTAACGAGATGGTATCCTTATAATTAAGTTAATAGATTATGTAGAGTAAGGGAGTAGCGTGGATGGAACAGAAGAGGTTTCGTTTGTGTACTCTCTTTTATCTTGTGCAAGTAAAATATGTAAATAAAATAAAGCGAATAATTATGTGGAGGTATGAAAATGTATGATGTTGTAGTTGTAGGAGCTGGTATTGTCGGCTGCTTTATTGCTCATGATTTATCCAAACGTGATGTAAAAGTGGCTTTAATTGACAAGGAAAGTGATGTTGCTAATGAGGCAACTATGGCAAATAGTGCCATGGTTCACTCAGGTCATGACCCATTACCAGGTACATTAAAGGCAAAGTTAAATGTTAGAGGAAATGAAATGTACGAAGATGTCTGCAAAGACCTTGGTGTTGCATTTAAGAGAACTTCTGCATTTGTAGTGGCAACTTCAGAGGAAGAAGAAGCTACATTAGAAGGGCTTTATAACCAGTCTGTAGAGAGAAAGATTCCTGTAACATGGCTTACTGGTGATGAAGCAAGAGCATTAGAGCCTAATTTAAGCCCTAATGTGACAAAAGCCATTGAACTTCCAACAACTGGAATTATCTCTCCATGGGAAGTATCCATTGCTTTAGCAGAAGAATGCGTATTAAATGGTGTGGACTTAAGATTAGAAGAAGAAGTAACAGCCATTGAAAAGAAAGAGAACGGCTTTACTGTTACAACAGACAGTAATACATACGAAACAAAATATGTTATCAATGCTGCAGGTGTTTATGCAGCAAAGATTTATGAAATGGTAACAGAGAATGATGAATTCCATATTACTCCAAGAAAAGGAGAATATTTCGTTTTAGACAGACTGAAAAAACCATTGGTGAGCCGTATTATTTATCCGGTTCCATCCAGTGCAGGAAAGGGTGTATTAGTAGTACCTACTGTTCATGGTAATATTTTACTTGGGCCAAACTCTGATTTTGTAGATGGCCCGGATGAAATCAATAATACAAAGGCAGCCCTTGATTATGTTAGAAGAGAAGTTCAGAAGACAGTATGTAATATTCCAATGGATAAGGCAATCCGCAACTTTGCAGGTCTTCGTCCAACAGGAAGTACACATGACTTCGTAATCGAAGAATCCAAGAAGGTAGAAGGATTCATTAATGTAGCTTGTATCGAATCTCCAGGTATTGCATCTGCTCCTGCGATTTCAGAATACGTTGTAAATGAAGTTATGAAGGACAAGCTTCCACAGGAATTGAAGGCTGACTACAAGAAACGTACACCAATTGTTGATTTAAAGAAGGTATCCAAGGAAGAAAGAGAAGAATTAGTAAAGAATAATCCGGCTTATGGTAAGATTGTATGCCGTTGTGAACAGGTAACAGAAGGTGAAATCTTGGATGCAATTCACAGACCGGTTGGTGCTAAGACAGTAAAAGGTGTGAAGAAGAGAGTTCGTCCTGGAATGGGAAGATGTCAGGGTGGTTTCTGTGAACCATTAGTAGTAGATATCTTAGCGAGAGAGCTTGGTATTTCTCCAATGGAAGTTAAGTTAGATAGTAAGAAATCCAACATGCTGATTGAAGAAACAAAGAATTAATGGGGAAGGGATAACACAATGAAAGAATATGATATTATTATAATTGGTGGTGGAAGTGCCGGACTTGCCAGTGCGGTTTCTGCCTATGAAAATGGTTGCAGAAGTATTGTAATTTTAGAACGTGACAAAGAACTTGGTGGTATCTTATTACAGTGTATCCATAATGGTTTTGGGTTACATATGTTTAAAGAAGAATTATCCGGTCCTGCATACGCAGAACGTTGGATTGAAAAGTTAAGAGAACTTGGAATTGAATATAAAGTAAATACAATGGTTACACATTTATCCGATGGTAAGGTTGTGGAATACGTAAATCCAGATGAAGGATATGTAGAAATCAAAGGAAAAGCTGTTGTACTTGCAATGGGCTGCCGTGAAAGAACAAGAGGAGCTATCGGTATCCCGGGTTACAGACCAAGTGGTATCTGGACAGCCGGAACAGCACAGAGATACCTTAACATGGAAGGTTACTTAGTAGGTAAGAAGGTATTTATCTTAGGTAGCGGTGATATCGGACTTATTATGGCAAGAAGAATGACATTAGAAGGTGCAAAAGTACTTGGTGTAGCAGAATTAATGCCATATTCCAATGGTCTTCCAAGAAATATGAAGCAGTGTCTGGATGACTTTGATATTCCATTATACTTAAGCCATACAGTAACAGATATCAAAGGAAAAGACAGAATGGAATCTATCGTGATTACACAGGTAGATGATAAGTTCCAGCCAATTCCTGGTACAGAAAAGGAATTTGAAGCAGATACCTTATTATTATCTGTTGGTCTCCTTCCTGAAAATGGTTTGAGTGAAGAAGCAGAAATCGCATTACATCCAAGAACCAGAGGTCCAATTGTAAGTGAAACTTACCAGACAAGTGTAGAAGGAATTTTTGCCTGTGGTAATGTACTCCATGTTCATGACTTAGTAGACTTCGTAAGTGAAGAAGGTAAAAAAGCCGGAGCATTTGCTGTAAAATACATCAATGGTCAGTTAAAGACTGGTAACGAAGCACCTACAAAGGGTGAAAATGGTATCGGTTATATTCTTCCACACAAGGTAAATCCAGAAAACGTAGAAGAAAGTATGGAATTTATGTTCCGTGTGACAAAGAATTTCAGAAAGGTTGTTGTAAAGGTATACAAAGACGGCGAATTATTAAAAGAAGTAAAACGCCCACATATGGCACCTGCTGAAATGGAAAAAATTAAACTTACAAAGGCAGAATTAGAAGGATTAAAGGAAAGCCTTGTATTTACAGTGGAAGAATAAGGAGAGTTGACATGGAAAAGAAAGAATTAACCTGTATTGTTTGTCCTATGAGCTGCCATTTGGAAGTAACTTTAGATGATAATGGAGCAATTGTAAGCGTAACAGGGAATACCTGCAAACGTGGTGACCAGTATGCGAGAACAGAATTAACAAGTCCGGTACGTATGCTTACAAGTACTGTAAAATTAGAAGGTGGACTTTATAAGAGACTTCCGGTTATTACATCTGATAATATTCCAAAGGGAAGTATGACAGAAGTCATGGATGCTATTAGCAAGGTAACTGTATCCGCACCAGTTAAAATTAAAGACGTTATTATTGAAAATGTATGTGGTTTAGGTGTAGATATCGTTGCAAGCAGAAGTATGGATAAAATTGAAGCATAATTGTTACAAATAAAGTAATCAATATGCAAAATAAAAATGGTGGCATATCAGAAAAGGATGTGCCACCAATATTTTTGCCTATTCATTCGTTGTAATCTTACCGTCAGCAATTGCCTTCTGTACCCATAACTGGAGGGTATCAATGGCAAGTGAAATCTCAGAAAGCTGTTCCTGAATCTTAACGAAATCCTGCAGTTCATCGTCAGAAATAACACCGTCAACGGTAATCTCAATCAAACGTGCCTTCTCTTTTTCAAGAGAATTAAGGGACGCAAGAATCTCTAATGTAATCTGTGACAGTTCCTTAATCTTAACTTCCGGTACATATTCCTGTCCGATTGGACATTCATGTGAACAGTAGTAATTGCATAAAGATGGAGTTTTATAACAGTCTGCCATAGCCAGAATTTCATCCGGATGTGGAACGGACTTTTCACTTTCAATTTTTTCGATGCGGTCAGAAGATATGAATTCCAGTAATTCCGCAGCAGCATCACGAGTTAAGTCCATTGCCTCGCGGCTGGTCTGATAAATATTCTTGTTTTCTTTTGTAGATTTTCTTCCCATGTATATTCTCCCATCTCTTATTTCAGTGATTTATAGATTTACAAATACTGGACAAAACTAATTCGCACTGAAAAGCGAATTAAAGAATTGTATATCGCAATCATAACCATTTTTTAATGAGGCTTTATCTTATACAATGATATCATCAACAAACAGATTACACAAGTAAATTATGAAACTTGTGTAATCTGTTTGTTGATGATATCATTTGGATAGGAGGCGGTAGTGTGCGTTTGGCAGAACGAATCAGATTGTGCAGATTACTGAATAAAATGGAAGAACAAAAGGAATATAGTCAGAAGCTTGGTTTGGAAAATGCTTCAACATTTCATAAAAAACAAATCAATAATGGCATAAGTAAATGAAGAGTGAAAGGATGGAATTTTTAGGATAGTTGCCCTAGTTTTGTCACTTTTTGGGTATAAATTGGAAAAGAGGTGAATTACATGTAAGGAGGTCGGATATGCAAAGGATAAAAAAATATATAGCAATTGTTTTAACGATCGTTTTTATGATACAGCCGGTAACTGCCATGGCGGCAAGTGGAAACAGCCCTTTTATGGGGACTACACCATATTTCCATGATGACAAATTCGCAGGAAGAAATATTGTTCATGGTATTGATGTTTCCAAATATCAGTACGACATTGACTGGGAAGCAGTTAAGGCGTCAGGAGTAGAGTATGCCTTTATCAGAGCTGGATATCGTGGTTATGGTGCGGCAGGCGGTATGGGGGCTGACCCTTATTTTGTGAAGAATATCGAAGGTGCCCTTATGTCGGGTATTCATGTGGGAGTTTATTTCTTTTCACAGGCAACTACAGAAAAGGAAGCTATAGAGGAAGCACAGTATACTTTGGATAAGGTTGCAGGATATCCACTGAGTCTTCCAATTGTATTCGACTTTGAGTATGCCAGTGTCAATGGAAAAGCAGGTGGTCGTCTTTATGACGCAAAGCTTTCTAAGGAAGAGGCAACCAGAGTGTGCCTTGCTTTTTGTGAAACGATTGAAGCGGCTGGATATGAGCCGATGGTTTATGCTAATACGGTAATGTTAAATAATAATGTATATGCTTCTGCCATCAGCAGCCGTTATAAAATCTGGCTTGCCCAGTATACTTCCATGAGTTCATATAAAGGCAATTATGATTTTTGGCAGTATACCAGTAAGGGAACAGTAGGTGGAATTGAAGGAAATGTAGATTGCAATTTCTGGTATCAGAAGCCGGGAGAAGAGCTTGGTGAAATCGGTGGTACTATAATAGAATCTGGTAAGCCGGTAGGGTTAATTAAAGTGGATAAGATTGCTAATGTAACTTCTACAGAAAGAACAGATTCCCAGATACATCTGGTATGGGATGCGGTAAGCGGTATCGATGGATATGAGGTATACAGATATAATATTGCAACTGGAGTTTATGATATGGTGACCAAGATTCCAATTGCATCCATTAGTACCTTTACAGATATGAATTTAATGCCAGGGACAACCTATGATTACAAGGTACGTGGTTATAAGATGAACACCAATACTGGTGAAGTGATTTATGGTGAATATTCAGAAGGCTTTGCAGCCACTACAGCACCAAAGATGGTATCAGGCTTTAAGGCAGGAAACCGTACAACGGATACCATTCATTTACAGTGGGATTGGATAGAAGAGATTACCGGATATCAGGTATTTCGTTATAATGTGACAACCAAACAGTTTGATGCAGTTACAGAATTATTAGATGGTGCTATAACTGAATTTACAGATACCGGTTTGAAGACAGGACAGGCATATGATTACGTCATTAAGACTTATATTAATGATGGAACAGGCGAGTACTGGAGTGATGCTACAGAACCAATTACGGTAAGAACATTGCCAAATGAGGTTGAAGAAGTTGCCGTTACTAAGGCTAAGAAAAAGAAGATTAAGCTTAGCTGGCAGCAGGTAACAGGAGCCGATGGCTACCAAATTTACCGCTATGATAACACGACGAAGAAGTATGAATTAGTGAAAACGATTACTTCTGTTGAGAAGACAAGCTGGGCAAATAAGAAACTTAAGAAAAATACCTCTTATTCTTACAAAATCAAAGCGTATATACAGGAGCCGGATGGTGTTTTATATACAGGAGAGTGGAGTCAAGAAGTAAAGGCAACGACAAAAAAATAAGGAATACACTAGAAAATAAGCGCCAGTACCCACGAGGTATTGACGCTTTTTTTTAGTGTATAGGAAACTCTTTCTTATTATAACAAATGGACACCGGAGGATTCTCTTATCATTAGCTGACAAGGAAATTCCAGGCGGACATATTCTTTGTGACCTTTTTGCAGACGGTCACGAAGGGTCAGAACGGCAAAATGCGCCATATCTTCTTTGGGAATACGAACCGTTGTGAGCATTGGAGAGAAGGTGGTAGCTTCTTCGATATCATCAATGGAAATTACAGCGGGACGATATATGTCCTTTTTCTTTTTTCCATTTTTCTCCTTCATTGCCTGTAAGAAACCAAGGGCGGTTACGTCATTAGCACAAAACACAGCCGTAGGACGTTTTTCGTAAGAATAGATTCGTTCAAAAGCACGATAACCGTCTTCTCTTGTCTGGCTGGTAGCAATGACATAATCGTAGGTCAGGGGTATCTTATGGGATAGGAGGCACTCATAATAGCCCATGTAACGAGCTTCCATGTTACAGTCACCGATATATGCAATTTTTTTATGACCAAGCTGTAACAGATACTCTACGGCTATGGTTGCGGCGCGGGAACCGTTACAGACAATTTCGTCCATCTTGTAATCCATAGGGTTTCGGTCAATGGCAATGGTGCTTTGATATTTACGGAGCAAAATATCAACTATGTCTGCCGGACATTTGCCAAGAATGACAAGTCCATCGGAACGAGTACGTTCATTGGTAGTGTTCATAATAGAAATATCCGGAACAGTAAGGATTTTTCCAATACAGCAGCTTTGTTTATGAAATTCACTTTCTATATGGCGAAACAGTTCATGGAAAAATGGGTCTTTATCCAAGGCATCAAAGCGAGCCAGAAGGATATCAATGGTGTGATTTTGGGACTCAGAAGAGGAGTCATTGACACCCAGCTTTAATTGTCTGGCGTTTTGATTAGGGATATAATTAAGCTTTCTTGCTGTTTCCAGTATTTTTTCTGTCATGGCAGGGTTCTGACACTGATATCCGGGATTATTGAGTACACGGGATATGGTGGCAGGAGAAGCTCCGGTTAGTTCGGATATTTTTTTTAGTGACATAGAGTTTTCCTTTCGTTTTATTTTACAGTAAACCTCGTTTTCTTAATACATGGTTTTCTATGGTAGTAAAAATGCCTTTATCAATGATAATTCCAATTAAAACAATAACTAACATAACTGTCATAACCTGATTGATATCTGCAAGGTCTCGACCTATCATAAGGGTATAGCCAAGTCCTACAGAGGCAGACATAACTTCACCGGACATAAGGGCACGCCATGCAAAGGACCAACCTTGCTTTAAACCTGCAATCAGAGATGGAAGGGCAGCCGGAAGAATAACCTTCTGGTACATATTTTTCGGGGAAACACCCATGGTCTTAGCAGCTTTGATGTAGAGTGGTGGAACATTTTTAATACTATTTTCTACAGAAAGGGCGATACCGAAAGCAGAACCCATAACCACTACAAAGATAATGGCATTTTCATTTAGTCCAAACCACAAAATGGCAAAAGGTACCCAGCAGATGCTTGGAAGAGTCTGAATTCCAAGGATAAATGGTTTTAAATTTCGTTCCAAGTATTTAAAATTGATAATTAGAATACCCAAAATAGAGCCAATGATACAAGCGATGAGAAAGCCGGATAAAACACGCAGAATACTGCTAACGATGGCTGTCTGTAAGGTATTATTAGCAATTAATGTGGAAATACTCTGTAAAACGCCAAGAGGATGGGGTACAGCGTAAGGTTTGGCAAGGCGAAACCAATCTGTGGAGGCTGTGTAAAGAAGCTGCCAGAGAGCAATAAGTCCTCCGTAAAAGGCAATACTGCCTACAATATTTTTTGTTTTCATTATACATCCTCCTTTGAGTCAAATTCAATAGCTATGCTTTGTCTGGTACTTAATTGTACCTTGTCAAGAATCTGTTTGCGTAAAGCGGTAAATTCAGGACCTTCAATATGCCTTGGACGTTCCAGTGTAATTGGGATAATGTCTTTAATTCTTCCTGGATTTTCAGCCATGACTACAACACGATCTGCAAAATAGATGGCTTCTTCTACACTGTGAGTGACATAAAGAATGGTTTTTCGGTTCTTTTCCCAGATTTCTTCTAATTCAGCACGAAGAATGTTAATGGTCTGCTTGTCTAAGGCAGAAAATGGTTCATCCATAAGAAGAAGTTTACTTTCTAAAGCAAGGGAACGGGCTAAGGCTGTCCTTTGTTTCATACCGCCGGAAATCTGATGAATTGGGTAATCTCTATAATGCCAAAGCTGTACAAGCTTCAAATATTTTTCTGCAATCTCACGCTGTTCTTCTTTAGAATGCCCGGCAGCCTCCAGTCCAAACATGACATTTTCCATGACGTTTAGCCAAGGATATAGGGCGGCCTCCTGGAACATAACAACACGGTCAGAACCAGGTCCTGTAATAGTCTGACCATCTAATATAATTTCTCCACTGGTAGGAGTGTCGAGTCCTGCTACTAAGTTTAGAAGGGTAGATTTACCACAGCCGGATGGACCTACGATACAGATAAATTCCCCTTTTTCTACGCCAAGAGAAATATCCTGTAAGGTTTCTTTGTCTGTCTGGGTAAAAGTTTTGTTGATTTTATTCAGCTCTAAATACATGTTCTACCTCCGGTATGGTTTGAATGAAGCCTTCTGCCTTACTGATTTTTGCAAATTCCATAATGGCGGCTTTGTTAAGGTCAGTTGTTACTGTCATACGGGAAAAAGCTTTTTGGATAACCAGATCTTCAAGGGCTTTTCCTGTTGTCGCCTCAATTTCAGCATTGACAATTTGGAGGGCTTCTTCTTTATTTTCGTTGATATAAAGAGTGGCTTCCTTATGTGCATCCAAAAAATCTTCTACTAAATCAGGATGCTGTTCCATAAAATCACTGCTTGCAATAACCACTGCAGTCGGATATTCACCGTTTAAGAATACCTGATTATAATCCAATAATATTTCTGCATTTCCGTTGTTTTCAATGGTAGTTCCCCAAGGTTCCGGAACAAATGCAGCATCAATACTTCCGTTGTCCATTAGATTAAGGATATCGGCATTGGAGCTGGCAGTAATAGTCACATCACCACCCTTGTCTACGGTAGTAAGACCATGTTCAGAGAGCAGGGCTAAAAGGCAAAGGTGCTGTGTGTTGCCAAGCTGAGGAACAGCAATTATCTTACCTGCTAAGTCAGAAACGGACTGAATGTCAGAACCTTTTCTTTTTAATAGAACGGCACCGGCATTGGTTGCGTTGGAAATGATTTTTACATCACCAACAGATTTAACATTGGCACTTAGGGCTGGAACCGGACCAATGTAGCCTAAGTCAATTTCACCTGCAAAAAAAGCTTCTATCTCGGCAGGACCGGCATTAAAGGAAGTCCATGTGACTTCGCAGGAATCTTTCCATAAAGTTTCTAAGGTATTCTGGTTTTTTAAAACAAGAGCCTGTGTGTGGGTAATATTTGGGAAATATGCAATACGGACTCTGGTTTTACCATCAGGGGTTTCATTGGAAAAATTACCACAACTGGTAAGCAAAAAAGTGATTACCAAAAGGGGAAATACAATTTTTAATAAGTGCAATTTTTGTTTCATAAGATACCTCCATTCATATTGATGCAGTTACAAAGGAGTTATTTGACTTCGTAACCGAATTTCATGGATGTATTATAGTACAATTTAAGATGTAGATGCTTGATAGAATTAGAAAACGTAATCAGCTAAAAATAAAGCAAAACAGCAAGTGAATGAAAAATAAATGTAAGACCAAATGGAAATTCGTGAAAACGTTTTCTTTTGGTTAAGACAATACTATTTAAGTCAAAAGAAATTAGAAATAAATAAATCAAGCAAACAATTTAGAAAGTATTGTCAGATGTTGGGAAATAGTGTAAAATGATACATAATGGTGTATGTGGAGGAAAAGGTATGTATAAGAAACTGACGAATTATTTAGAAACAGCTAAGATGAAAGACAAGCTTTCCATGACAGTTAAGGTGATTTGCGGGGTTTTCTTAGCTGCTATTGTGATTGCATTTGTGGGCTTGGTATCCAGTAATAGTAATTTGATTAATTTTTATTATACCCCTTATGCCAATGCCAAGATGCAGTTGGAAGTTCGTATGAACATGCAGGAGGCACAGAAACAGGTATTGTTGGTTGTATGTACACAGGATCCTGTTAAGTTAGAAGAACGTATCAAGTATTCAGATGAGATAGCTGCAAAAGTAGGACAGGGTATTGATACCTTATATTACAATTTTGAGAATCAGGCGTTGTTGGAAGAACTGGGAATGGTTATGATGGAGATGGCAACTACCAGAACAAAAGCATTGGATTTGGCAAAGGCTGGTAAGTCAGCAGAAGCCTTAGCCTGCTATGAAGATGAGTATGCGCCAAGTGTTGAGATGGTTATAGATGTACTTGCAAAGGTTGGTGAGGCATCGGATGCAGAAGCGCAGAGTATGTACTATAGTGCTCAGATAACAGGAATTGTTATTTTTATTATTTTAATTATTTTCTGTGTTTTTGCTGTTGTAACAGGTATTATCATGTCAAAGCTTGTTACTAAAGCAGTTGTTGACCCAGTCCATGCCATTATAGAAGCGGCAGATGGTATTGCGAAGGGTAATGTAAATGTGGATGTGAATTATAAAGGAACTGATGAAATGGGGGAATTGGCAGAAGCTTTTCATCAGACTTGTGCAACCCTACGAGTTATTATCAACGATTTGAAGTATATGTTAGATGAAATTAAAGAAGGAAACTTCTGCGTGGAATCTAATAATCCGGAAGCGTATATTGGTGATTTCCAGGCAATTTATGATGATGTTATGGCGATGATTGACCACCAGAGTAGAGTGTTATTAGACATTCAGGCAGCATCTGCTCAGGTAGAAATGGGTTCTGTACATATGTCTGAGAGTGCTACTTCTTTAGCAGAGGGTGCAACAGAACAGGCAAGTGCAGTAGAAGAATTAACTGCTACGATTAATGACATGGCCATTGCAGCAGAAAGCAGTGCAGATATTGCATTTAAGGCTTATAAGGATGCGGATATTTATATCGAGCAGGCAGCTCAGGGTACGCGCCAGATGGAAGAACTTGCTATTGCAATGGAAAAGATTGATGCAGCTTCCCGTGAAATTGAAAATATTATCGGTGAGATTGAAGATATTGCTTCTCAGACAAACCTCTTATCTTTAAATGCTTCTATTGAAGCGGCAAGAGCAGGAGAAGCAGGAAGAGGTTTTGCTGTTGTTGCTGACCAGATTGGTAAGCTTGCAACAGATAGTGCCAGATCAGCAGTAAATACAAGAGAGTTAATCGGTAAGTGTTTACAGGATGTTCAGAATGGTAACGAAGCAACGGAAAGAACAAAAGTAACATTAAATGAAGTAATTGCCGGAATTGAGAAACTAGCAGCTGTATCTAAGGAGTCAAGTGAAACAGCAACAGCTCAGGTAGCAACAATTAAAGAAGTAGAGACAGGAATTGAACAGATTTCTGATGTTGTTCAGAATAACTCCGCAGCGGCACAGCAGACTTCTGCAACCAGTGAACAGTTATCTGCACAGGCAGTAACGTTACATGAATTAGTTGCTCAGTTTAAGCTTGCAGAATAGAAGAGTGTTAGGAAGAACATAGAATGGGACAGGCGGTTGCCTGTCCCATTTTTGGTAAAAATTTATTGCAAAATTTTCGAATTAGATATTCACATTTGTCGGATTTTGTATTAAACTGAATAAGTTAGAGGATGTATGATCCGTTTGAAATATAAGCAGATGGATATGATAAGAATGACGATAGGAGTAAGTGGCATATATGAGAATTGGATTTGATAATGATAAATATTTGAAAATGCAGTCAGAGCATATTTTAGAGCGAATTAAGAAGTTTGATAATAAGCTGTATCTGGAATTTGGCGGCAAGCTGTTTGATGATTTTCATGCCTCCAGAGTTCTTCCTGGATTTATGCCAGATTCCAAGCTTCGTATGTTATTGGAATTAAAGGATCAGGCAGAAGTCGTTATTGTTATCAGCGCAGATGACATTGAGGGTAATAAAATTCGAGGTGATTTAGGAATTACCTATGACTTAGATGTATTAAGACTCATTGATGCATTTCGTGAGATTGGTTTGTATGTGGGAAGTGTCTGCATCAATAAATATGCCGGACAGGAAGCGGCAGACCAGTTCCAGAAGCGTCTGACAGAGCTTGGAATTAAGTCTTACCATCATTATATGATTCCAGGTTATCCAAGTGATATTCAGACGATTGTAAGTGATGACGGATATGGTAAGAATGAATATATTGAAACAACAAGACCATTAGTAGTGGTAACTGCTCCGGGACCAGGAAGTGGAAAGATGGCAACCTGCCTTTCCCAGCTTTATCATGAGCATAAAAGAGGAATTAAGGCCGGTTATGCTAAGTTTGAGACATTCCCAATCTGGAATCTTCCTTTAAAGCATCCGGTGAACAGAGCTTATGAAGCTGCAACGGCAGATTTAAGTGACGTTAATATGATTGACCCATTCCATCTGGAAGCGTATGGAGAGATGGCGACTAATTACAATCGTGATGTGGAGATTTTCCCTGTTTTAGAAGCGATGTTTGAGCAGATTCTTGGCGAAAGTCCATACAAGTCTCCTACAGATATGGGAGTAAATATGGTTGGAAATTGTATTATAGATGATGAGGCATGTAAAGAAGCCTCTTATCAGGAGATTATCCGCCGTTACTGTCAGTGTCTGTGTGAATGTAAACGTGGAACTGGTAATAAAGAAACCTTATCTAAGTTAGAGTTAATCATGCGTCAGGCTGGTATTTCAACAGAAAATCGTGCTGTGGTAGGTGCAGCATTGAAGCGTGAAGAAGAGACAGGTCATCCGGCAGTAGCCATTCAGCTGGAGGATGGAACAATTGTAACTGGAAAGACTTCGGATTTACTTGGTGCGTCGGCAGCTGCTTTATTAAATACGTTGAAGGTGCTTGGAGGTCTTGACCACGAATTACATTTAGTAGCGCCGGAAGCAATTGAGCCAATCCAGACTTTAAAGACTAGGCATTTAGGAAGTCAGAACCCAAGACTTCATACAGATGAGATATTGATTGCACTTTCCATTTCAGCAGCATCCGATAAGAATGCAGAACTGGCAATGGCACAGATTAAGAAATTAAAAGGCTTAGAAGCACATTCTTCTGTATTGTTGTCTTCTGTGGATGAGAATATTTTTAAGCGACTTGGAATTTACCTCACTTGTGAAGCAAAATATGAATCACAGGGTAAGATTTATCATAAGAGATAATTTGATTATTGTAAAAATAATAGAAAAGCCTGCAAGGTACGAAGTAAATTCGTACCTTGCAGGTTTTTATTTCCCTGTGCATATAATTTCGCCACCGCAAATTGTATAATGAATCTTTCCATACAATGTCTCACCGGTAAATGGTGTGTTAGTGGATTTAGAAGCAAAATTATCCACTGTCCATTGTTCATCTGGATTAAAAATTACAAAGTCAGCTGGAGCATTTATTTCAACAGAACCACCCGGTAACTTGTACAACTTAGCGGGATTGATGGTCATTTTTTCAAGAAGCTCCATCATGGTAAGGTGTCCGGCTTTTACCAAAGAGGTTATACCAAGGCCGAGAGAAGTTTCCAGACCTGTGATGCCGCTTGGAGCATTCCACATTGGTTCTGTTGCTTTCTCTTCTTCACTGTGCGGAGCATGGTCGGTTGCAATTAAATCAATGGTTCCATCCTTCAGACCTTCAATAATAGCAAGGCGGTCTTTTTCTGTACGAAGAGGAGGATTCATCTTAGCAAGGCTTCCATGCTTGATAACTGCCTCATCGGTTAATGTGAAATGATGAGGTGTGGCTTCTGCATGGATTTTGGCACCCATTGCTTTGGCATTACGAACCAGAGCTACTGAGGCAGCAGAGCTGATATGCTGGATAACCACATCTGCACCGGAATGAAGGGCTAACATACAGTCTCTTGCAACCATGGATTCTTCTGCGATAGAAGGAGAACCTTCAATACCAAGGTGTTCGGATGCAATGCCGTGGTTAATACCATTTTGAGAGATAAATGCCGGGTCTTCTTCGTGAAGGCTGATAGGGCAGTCGACTTCGGCTGCTTTTTTCATGGCTTTAAAGCAAAGAGCAGCATCCATAAGAGGAATACCATCATCAGTAAAACCACAGGCACCGGCTGCTTTTAAGGCATCAAAATCAGTCATTTCTTCCCCTTTTAAGCCATAGGTTACGGAAGCTGCCTGATAGATGCGGATTTTTTCATTTTTAGCACGGGTTAAAATGTCTTCTAAGGTTTCTACAGAATCTACAGTAGGTTTTGTATTAGCCATACAGATAACAGAAGTAAATCCGCCTTTTGCTGCAGAAAGAGAGCCTGTGTGTAGGTCTTCTTTGTAGGTAAAGCCCGGATCACGGAAATGGATATGCGTATCGATAAGACCAGGAGCAATTGTTAGACCTTTGATATCAAGTACTTCTTCGTTATTTCCAGCAGTAAGCTGTCCAATTTCTGTGATAACGCCATTTTCTACACGGATATCTGTGATTTCTTCAGTGCTAGTAGCAGGGTTTATAAGATAACCATTTTTGATAAGCATAGTTAGAATCTCCAATCTGATATATATTTAATGAATATGAC
>CAZRLE010000018.1:0-12917 GCA_964600705.1 uncultured Lachnoclostridium sp.
GGACAAACCGCAGAGGAAAGTATTAGTTCGTAACCTACCAAGGTGCATAGTATTTAGAGTTCAGCCCGTATCATAGGTATTATTCCCTTGTCAGGCATGGCAAAGGTTCTAGAAGATGCGGCAAGGAATAGAGATATTTCAACCGTGCAGCAATTGCATCCGGTATTCATGAAAAACTGGAGAGAGTATAAGGAACATTTGAAACCATTTGCAAAAGAACAGAATGGAGATAAGAAAGCATCCGAATTTATTGAGGAAATCAATTCCATTTTGCAGGAAATGAAAGCAGCGGCAGAGGATATGGATATTGATGGACTGGATGAAGGTGTGAAGAAGCTGGAAGAATACCAGTTTGAAGGAGAACAGGCAAAGCTCTTTGATGACATTAAGAGGGCGGCGGTTAATCTGGATGCAGAGTTTTTTGAAGAGTTAGGTGCGTTTTAATTACATAAGCAAATTAGAAAAGTTCTATTGAGGTGGCGAATACTTGATAGAACTTTATGGTAATATGGATAAAAAAGTGCAAAAGTTAAGAATATTTCGGATGGATGAGGATAAAGAGAAAAGGGGTATGCTATGGATTTAAAAGAATATTTAGATGGAAATAATTCTGTTTGTCGTGAAGAACGACAATTTGCAGTATTCTTATACCATAATTTGTTGGAGCAGAGGCAAATTGTGATTGGAAGTAAAGAAAAAAGAGAAGAATATACCATAGAACAGGTTTATTATGAAGCCAGCTTTATGAGAGATTATTTTTATGCTTTAGGGGAAACAAAAGAGTTATCAGAAGAGAAAAAAGCAGACTTTAATCAAAAACTCGTTAAGTTTGTTAATGAAAAATGTGGAAAAATAGAGAAAGTAGAGTTTAAAAATAGAGAGTTGTTTTCGCAACATATCAATAACTGGAATAAGCATATAAAAGAGTGTGAGGAATGTAAAAAATATTATCATCCGTTAGCTCAGTTTATGATGAATGCAACACCGGATTTGGCTGTATTGGTATCAAAGAAAGCAGAGGAAGAAGTAGAGTATTATCTGCATTTTATTGAATGTAAATATACTTCGGGAGAAGATACTTATAAAAAACAGACAGAAGAGGGGATTTATAGTAAAAAACAGACAGAAGTACAGAATTTGATTTTGGAATTCCTGTGTGGAGAAATGAATATGCAGTATGAAAAGAAAAAGATAAATGCGGGAAATACATATCTGTGCTGTTTTGAAGGGAAATGGAGAAAATGGAGAAATAGAAATGTGATTTCATTAGATGATTTGTGTAATGAGAAGAAAATTTGGATGAAGTGTGAGGATAAGGGAGCTTATTATTTAGTAAAGGAAGAAGAGGTAGAAACGAAAAATGTTAAAAATTAAAATTCATCGTGGAACAGACCAGATTGGCGGTACAGTAACAGAATTATATACAGAAAACACTCATATTTTTGTGGATTTTGGAATGGAACTTTCAGTGGAAGCGGAAAAGTCTACAGATGGAAAGATGATTGCAATGATGGAACAAGCGGAATGTGATGGAGTATTATTTAGCCATTATCATGGTGATCATATTGGATTGATGCCATATATTCCGGAAATAGACATCAGTGGTAAAGGAATTAAATTATATATGGGAGAAACCAGCAGAAAAATTCTTCTTAATATTTATGAAACATTGATTGACAGTCCAAAAGCAGAACAAGGAGACCTGGAGGATTTCAAAACTATGCTCGCTATTCTAAATAATCAGAAGCGATGTGTTAATTTTGAAAAAGATACACCTTTTGTAATAGGAGATTTTACCATTACGCCCATTCGTGTAGACCACTCTGCTTATGATGCCTATATGTTTCTTATTGAAGCAGAAGGTAAATGCATTGTTCACACAGGTGATTATCGTACGCATGGTCGTTTGGGAAAGGATTTCTTTGAAAAGTTACAGAAAAAATTAGGTAATAAAAGGATTGATGTTTTATTGATAGAAGGAACCATGCTGGGACGATTAGATGATAAGGTAATGTCAGAAGAAGAAATGCAGAAGGAAGCGTTAGATATTTTAAAGAAACCTGAAAATAAATATGCTTTTTTGGTTTGTTCCTCTACCAATGTGGAAAGTCTTGCTTCTTTTCATAATGCGGCTATGAAATTGGACAGACCTTTTCTGGTTAATCATTATGTATATAAGCAGCTTATGCTTTACAGGGAAACAGCAGGAAAAGAAGATTTTGATTTGAGCTTTTGGAAGGCTTATAAATTTGAACCATTAGGAAAGTATAATCCAAGGCTTAGGATGACCCAACAGGAATTTATGGAAAAACAAGGCTTTGTAATGTTAGTGGGACCTGGAGAGAGTTATGAAAGAAGAATGAATTATTTTAGAAAATATGATCCGCTTTTGATTTATTCTATGTGGGAAGGATATTTGAAAAAAGATGCAGATACCTATAATGAAGGATTGGGAAAACTTTGTGATAATTGGAGATTTCAACCATTACATACAAGCGGACACGCAGTAGCAGCGGATATTGAAAAAATGATTTTAACAGTAAAACCGCAACAGGCAATTATTCCAATACATACGGAATATAAGCATAGATTTAAAGAATTAAATATTGGTGAATGGGCAGATAAAGTAGAGGTCTTAAATAATGGTGTAGAATATTTGGTGTAAATAGTTTACACCATTATTCATGCCTCTCCGTCCAGTCAAAGATATTTCCATATACAATGGCATGAAACATTCTGTCTTTTGCACCGGGATTATCCTTGTTTAATTGGGCAGATAACTGTTTTGCATATTCTCTTTTGGTATAGCCATCAGCAGGACACGGATTTTTAGAAATAGGAAGGTTATATTTATTAGAAAATCCTTTTACATCCTTTTCTTCTACCAGCATTAAGGGACGTATAACTGTAAGCCCTGTATTATCAAGGGTTGTAACTGGTGGGAATGCATAAAACTGTCCTTGAAACAGAAGAGACATAAGCATGGTTTCGATGAAATCATCTTTGTGATGGGCGTATGCAATTTTATTACAGCCAAGCTCTAAAGCCTTATCGTTTAGAGCACCTTTACGCATTTTGGCACAAAGGGAGCATGGGTTTTCAGGATAACGGGAAAAGACAATTTCTCCAATCTGCGTTTTTACAACAGTATGTGGAACTTCCAGTTCTTCGCATAATTTCTGTATACCGGTCAAAACGAAATTATCAAAGCCTAAGTCAACCGTTATGGCCTCTAAGGTGAATTTCTTTGGATAAAAATTTCTAATTCCGGCAAGGGCATAGAGTAAAGTTAAGCTGTCTTTTCCGCCAGAAATGCCAATGGCAACTTTATCATTTTCCTGTATCATATCATAAAGCTCAAGGGCTTTTCGCACATGGCTGTAGAGTTTCTGCAATTTCATATATGGTAACCTTTCTTAGAAAACCCTGCGGTCAATTAAGAACGCAGGGTTTTAAATATTATTCCGCTAACACTTTATTTAAGAATTCAATCATACCAGACTCTACTTCGTCTTTCAAGTCATGATAATTATGAATTTCGTGGCGATAACCTTCATATAACTTAGTAGTTACGCTATGTCCTGTTTCTTCTAACCATGTAGATACCAGTTTTACACCTTCTCCAAATCCGCCACATGGATCTTCGTCTCCTGCAATATTGTAGAGTGGAAGAGCTGTCGGAACTTTTGCAGCCCATTCTGGAACATTTACTTCTGCAATCATCTCAATAAACTGTAATAATGCTTCATTGGATGTTGGTTTTGTAAAGGCATCAAATGGATCTTGGGCATGGTCTAACTGAACATAAGGGTCATGGCAAATCCATTCATTACCAATTTTTACTTCTTCGATTCTGGAGAAAAGACCTCCAAGTAAAGCTGCTAACATGTTAGGGTCTGATTCAGCTCCCTTGCCTTCATCTACAAGTGGTTTTAATAAAGCAATTCCCTTTTCACTTGGAACAACATTTGGAGCAACAGTTCCACAAATAATGGCACCAGCTAATTCATCACCATAGTTAGCAATAAACTGACGTGTAATAATGGACCCCATACTGTGACCATACATAAAGTATGGGATGTCCGGATACTTTTCCTGAACAAGTGCTTTTAAGCTATGTTCATCTTCCATCATGGTATGACAGCCTTTAGTTCCCCAATTTCCCCAACTGTCATTTTCAAGAGCTGTTTTTCCATGACCAACATGGTCGTCTGCTGCCACAATAAAGCCGGCATCCATTAACTTACAAATCATGTGAAGATATCTTCTGGAATGTTCCCCAAAACCATGTACTAACTGTACGATACCTTTTGGTTTGCAAGCTGGTGCGTAAATCCAGCCGTGAACCTGCTGTTTCTGGTCATAAGATAAAAATTTCACTTCATGAATCATAATTTGTTACCCCCATTTCTTTTTCTTTAAGTATAACATCTAAATATTCAAGCGTGCAATTATTATTTGAATGTTTATTGCATTCTTTTGGGGGATTTTATATAATATAGAGGTAAAAGGATAGAAATTATCAGATAAAATCAATAAGGGGTTACATAGGAGGTTGTTATGGGTAAATCAAAAGTCTATTTTACAAATATGAAGGTAAGTTTTAATGAAAATCTTCCTCAGAAATTAGCAAGACTGATTGCAACTGCAGGTATTGGTGATATTGATTTTGAAGGTCAGTACACAGCAATCAAGATTCATTTTGGTGAACCGGGGAATTTGGCGTTTCTTAGACCTAATTATGCAAAGGTTGTAGTAGATGTTATTAAGGATTTGGGTGGTAAGCCATTCTTAACTGACTGTAATACATTATATGTTGGCGGTAGAAAGAATGCTCTTGACCATTTAGATGCAGCATATATGAATGGTTTTTCACCATTACAGACAGGCTGCCATGCAATTATTGCAGACGGTTTAAAGGGAACGGACGAGCAGTTAGTGCCAGTGGAAAATGGTGAATATGTAAAAGAAGCAAAGATTGGTCGTGCCATTATGGATGCGGATGTATTTATTACATTGAATCATTTTAAGGGGCATGAATCCACAGGATTTGGTGGTGCATTAAAGAATATTGGTATGGGATGTGGTTCCAGAGCTGGTAAAATGGAAATGCACAGTGCAGGTAAACCACATGTTGCAATAAAACATTGTGTGGGTTGTGGAAGATGTTTGAAGGTTTGTGCCCATGATGCACCAGTGATTACCGATGGAAAAGCGGTTATTGCTCATAGTAAATGTGTAGGTTGTGGAAGATGTATTGGTGTTTGTCCAAAGGATGCGGTAAGAGATGCCGGAGATGAAACCAATGATATCTTAAACAAGAAGATTGCAGAATACAGCTGGGCAGTATTAAATGGAAGACCAAGCTTCCATATCAGTATCGTAGTAGATGTATCTCCATACTGCGACTGCCATGCAGAAAATGATATTCCAATTGTACCAAACGTTGGTATGTTTGCATCCTTTGATCCGGTAGCATTAGACCAGGCTTGTGCAGATGCAGTAAATCGTCAGCCAGTTATGGCAGGAAGCCGTTTGGATGAGAACTTAAAGAGCTGTGAATGTGATTACAAAGACCATTTCACAAACTCTATGCCGGCAACCAACTGGGTAGTAGCTTTAGAACATGCTGAAAAGTTAGGTCTTGGAACAAGAGAATATGAATTAATTGAAATTTAAAATGTATGGTAACGATTCAGAGCCAATCTTGAAAACACTACGTGTTTCCTTGCTTGGCTCTGAGCAATTACAATTAGCGATACCGGGGAGAACCTGAAATAAAGCATAAGACAAATATTTTGACAGACTGGGTATTCCAAATGATTTAGAGGATAAGCAGTGGTATGATGTGTTATGAGGGTATTGGAGGATTAGGTTATGGATTTAAAGAAGCAATTAGCAGAACAAAAAGGCATGGATGCCAGTGTGTTAAAATATATTGCAATCATTACCATGCTCATAGATCATATTGGGGCAATTCTTGTATTGCCAATGGTTTATGAACTGGGGGTTGAAAGTAGTGTTTATGTGTTCTATCAGATATTACGAAATATAGGGAGGATTGCATTTCCGATTTTTTGTTTCTTTTTAGTAGAAGGCTTCTGCTATACAAGAAATGTGAAGAAATACGCATTTCGATTGTTTCTGTTTGCTCTTATTTCAGAGATTCCCTTTGATTTAGGTTTTTATGGGAAATTATTTTATACAGGCGGGCAGAATGTATATTTTACCCTGCTCATTGGTCTTGGTGTGATGATAGGGCTTAAATATGTGGATTTAAAAGGCATTCAAAGTGAAGGAAAGCTTGTGGCGGCAAGAATTGCAGTGACAGCAATAGGTTGTTTTCTGGCTGTAATTTTGGAAACGGATTATCATATGTATGGAGTATTGTCTATAGTGGTACTTTATATGTATCGTTTAGAAGGCAACCGTCTAAAGCAGCTTATTATGGGTGCGATTACCTTTTTGTGGGAACCTTGGGCTTTGTTGGCTTTTCCGTTGTTATACCTCTATAATGGGAAACGGGGCAGACAGCCAAAATACTTATTTTATGCCTTTTACCCAATTCACATAGCAGGATTATACCTGCTATCTCAATTGATATAGAAATCCTTCCGTAATACGAAGTTAGGACAATAAATTTGCATTATGAGGAACATAAAAGAAATGGAGGAATTAGTGTGATTTCAGAAAAAATGATGGATTTAGTGGAAAATAGTTCGGTTATCCGTGCCATGTTTGAAGAAGGCAAGCAGATGGCGGAACAGTTTGGAGCAGAGAATGTATATGATTTCAGCCTTGGAAATCCAAGTGTAGAACCACCACAGGAGATTAAAGAGGCGATTATTGACATTGTAGAAAATGAAAAGCCAATGACCATACATGGTTATATGAACAATTCTGGTTACGAAGATGTGAGAACACAGATTGCAGAATCCTTAAATAAGGAACATGGAACACATTTCCATAAGGAAAATATCCTGATGACAGTGGGTGCAGCAGGTGGGTTAAATGTAATTTTAAAAACTCTTCTGAATCCGGAAGATGAAGTAATCGTATTTGCTCCATTCTTTGGTGAGTATAGAAACTATGTAAAGAATTATGATGGCAAATTAGTGGTAGTGCCTGCCAATACAGAAACTTTTCAGCCAGACCTTAGAGCTTTTGCAGAAGCCTTGAGCGAAAAAACGAAAGCAGTTATTATCAATACGCCAAATAATCCGACTGGTGTTGTTTATTCAGAGAGAACTATTATGGCACTTTCTGAACTTATGTATAAGGCACAGGATGTGTTTGAGACATCTATTTATCTGATTTCCGATGAGCCATATCGTGAATTGGTTTATGATGGGGTGGAAGTTCCATATTTGACCAAATACTACGACAATACCATTGTCGGTTATTCTTATAGTAAGTCCCTTTCGCTTCCGGGAGAGCGAATCGGCTATCTGGTAATGCCGGACGAATTAGAGGACGGAGAGATGATTCGAGAAGCTGCAAACGTGGCAAATCGAATTTTGGGCTTTGTCAATGCGCCATCTCTTATGCAGAGAGTAGTTGGAAAATGTACTGATGTAAGTGTAGATGTAGAAATATATAATAAAAATAGAACCTTATTGTATGAAACTTTAAGCGAATATGGATATGAAATGATAAAACCACAAGGTGCATTTTATTTGTTTGTAAAATCACCAGAAGAGGATGATAAAGCATTTTCACAAAAAGCGAAAAAATACAATATTTTGTTGGTTCCGGGCAGTTCATTTGGATGCCCTGGCTATGTCAGATTGGCTTATTGTGTGGATAATGACATGATAAAACGTTCGTTGTCAGCCTTTAAAGCACTGATGGAAGAATATACTACACAATAAACTTCACAAAAACGAAAAAAGCCTTCAAATGTTGAAGAACAGCAAGAAAAAATTGACAAAAATGTAAAAAAATATATAATATAGGGTATATGGTGTTTGATTAGGAGGAGTATTTTTGAAACTTTCAGACAGTGAATTTCAGCGGATTGTCAGCTATGTGAAATCGAATTATGGAATTGTGTTAGATCAGAAACGTGTGCTGATTGAAGGTCGTTTGGAAAATTATCTGGTTAAGCACGATTACAAGAGTTACCATGAGTATATGGGGTTAGTAGAGAGTAATCCAAGAGGTCACGAAGCGGCAAATCTGATTAACGTATTAACAACCAATCATACTTATTTTATGAGGGAGTCGGAGCATTTTGATTTCTTAAAAGAATACGTTTTGCCCCAGCTTCGAAATGCAGAGCGAAAAACAAAGGATATCCGTACATGGTGTGCTGCAGCTTCCAGTGGAGAAGAGGCATACACATTGGCTATGATATTGCAGGACTATTTTAGGATGATAGAAGGAGAGTGGGATACCGTACTTCTTGCAACGGATATTTCAACAAGAGTACTGGAACTTGCATATCGCGGTAAGTATCTTAGAGAACAGATAGAACCATTACCAAGTACTTGGAAAAAGTGCTATTTTAAACAGGTGAGTTCAGAAGAATATGTGGTTACGGAGGAACTTAAAAAGCAAGTTCTTTTTAGACAGTTTAATCTGATGGATCCGTTACCGTTTCGTAAGAAGTTTCACATCGTATTTTTACGAAATGTGATGATTTATTTTGATGAAGCAACAAAATTGAGATTGATAAATCGCATATACGAGCAGATGGAAGTTGGAGGGTATCTGTTTATTGGGACAACCGAATCTATTGACAGAAGCAAGACGAAGTTCCGTTATGTGAGACCTTCTGTCTACCAGAAAATATAATTGGGGAGTTCATAATGAGAGAGATAAGAGTATTGGTAGTGGATGATTCTCGTTTTTTCAGAGAGATTCTGGAAAAAGGGATTAATAGTGACCCATCTCTCACTGTGGTTGCACAGGCAGGTAACCCTTATGAAGCGAGAGATGCAATTATAAAATATAGACCGGATGTTATGGTATTAGATATTGAAATGCCAAGAATGAATGGAATTGATTTTTTAAGAAAGTTAATGCCACAGTATCCGGTTGCTACGGTTATGGTAAGTGCTTTTGAGTCTAAGGGACAGGAAGCAAAGAGTGTAGGTGCAGTAGATTTTGCCGTGAAGCCAAAGAATGGAAGTCAGGAGCAGTTGGAGGAATTTATTAAGACTGAACTGAATACCAAGATTAAGCTGGCGTCTACCGTAAAGATGGGAAGTTTTAAACAATTAGCATATAACAATAATAATGTAACAACGATGGTATCTGGTGGTATTAGGAATGAGGATGACAGAATTATTGCCATTGGAGCTTCTACCGGTGGAACAGAGGCGCTGGCAAAGGTAATCAGCGGTTTTGGACCAGATATTCCGGGAACTGTGGTGGTGCAGCATATGCCGCCGGGATTTACAGCTATGTATGCGGAGAGACTTAACAATCAGAGCAGGGTATATGTAAAGGAAGCAAGAACCGGAGATATCTTAGAGAAGGGAATGGTTTTGATTGCGCCGGGAGATGCACACCTTCGTGTAACCAAGGTGAATGGAGTGTATCGAGCAGAGTGTAAGACAGAAGCCCGTGTCAGTGGTCATTGTCCTTCTGTAGATGTTTTATTCCAGTCGGTAGCCAGAGTAGCAGGCAACAAAGCCATTGGTGTTATTTTAACCGGAATGGGAGCCGATGGAGCCAAGGGGCTTTTACAGATGAGAAGAGCCGGAGCAGAGACAATCGGACAGGATGAGGCAAGCTGTATCGTATATGGTATGCCGAAAGTAGCTTATGAAATAGGTGCCGTCAAATATCAGATGGGCTTAGATAATATAGCAGGTAAGATTTACAACTTACTGCACACCAAATAAGATTACAATTATAGGAGGAGAACTATGAAAATATTAATAGCAGAAGACGATTTTGCCAGCAGAAAGTTTATGTTACGTTTCCTTTCTAAGTATGGTGAATGTGATGTAACGGTAGATGGTATGGAGGCAGTAGATGCGTTCTTAATGGCATTAGATGGTGATGAAGGCTATGATTTAGTATGCTTAGACATCATGATGCCGGAGCTTGATGGTTATCAGGTATTAAAAACAATCCGTGATATTGAAAGAGAAAGAAATATTCCAGAACACAAGGCAAGTAAGATTATTATGACTACTGCATTAAATGAAGGTAGAAATGTAACAAAAGCATTTGAACTTGGCTGTGTTGCTTACGCTGGTAAACCAATTGACCAGGAAAAATTTGAAAACGTATTACGCAAATTAGAATTAATCTAAAGAAAAGAATAGGAGTGAAAAACTCCTGCTCCTCAAATTGCGAGAAGCGGAAGGGAGGAAAAATGGGAGAGGAATTTATTACAGAGGGAATGCTGGATATGTTCCTGTTCGAAAGCGGACAGCTTGTTGAAAACATCGAGAACCTGGCGTTAGACCATAAAGATGATGATTGCTTTGACGAAGATGCCATTAACGAAATCTTTCGTGCCATGCACACCATCAAAGGTTCATCTGGTATTATGATGTATACCAACATTACAACGATTTCCCATACGTTGGAAGATGTTTTCTATTATATCAGAGAATCCCATCCTGATGGAGTACCACATGAAGAACTGGTGGGGTACATTTTGGATGTAACAGACTTTATCGGGGGAGAACTTGAAAAAATTAGAGATGGCAGTGAGCCGGACGGGGACCCGGCAGATTTAATTGCCAAGATTAAAAAATTCTTAGAGAAAATTAAGAAAAAGATTACTGCAGGTGGTGACGAACTTCCACCGGAAAAGGCATATGTGCCACCAAAACAGTTCTATATTGCACCGGTTGCAGCCGATGACAGTAAGTTTTACAAAATTTTCATAACCTTTGCAAAAGGTACAGAAATGAGTAATATCCGTGCTTATCAGGCTGTGTATGCATTGAAGGAGATTGCAGAGGACATTCAGTATGCTCCGGCAGATATTCTGAATAACGAAGACAGTGGTGCTGTTATCTTAGAATATGGTTTTAAAATGGCATTACAGACTAAGTCAGAAGCCAATGAAATTATGTCTTTGATTGGCAACAGCTCTGGAATTGAAAATGTAGAGATTGACCAGTGTAATGCCGAAGAGTTCTTAAGCTATTGCTCCGAAACACCAATTGTGTTAAATGTGGAAAAGGAAGAAGCTAAGAAGGAAGAAGAAGTTGCACCAAAAGAACCGGAAAAGGTAATTGAGAAATTAAATAAACAGGCAGACGAGACAGAGGCCAAGAAATCAGCACCTCCTAAGAAAGCCAAGGAAGATAAAAAGGCAGAGACACAGAGCTTTATCAGTGTTAATGTTAAGAAGATGGACGAGCTTATGGATTATATCGGTGAGCTGGTAATTGCAGAAGCGGTTGTACTCCAGAACCCTGACTTAAAGGTTCCCGGACTTGATTTAACTAATTTCCAGAAGGCTGCAGCACAGCTTTCCAAGATTACAACAGAACTTCAGGAAGCGATTATGTCCATGCGTATGATGCCTCTTAAGAATACCTTCCAGAAGATGAACCGAATCGTTTATGATGTTTCCAGAAAGCTTGGTAAGGATATTGAATTAGAGGTTATCGGTGAAGATACTGAAGTAGATAAGAATATTATTGAGCATATTTCTGATCCGCTTATGCACCTGATTCGTAATGCGGTAGATCATGGTATTGAACCAAATGATGTCCGTAAGGAAAAAGGTAAGTTTGAAAAAGGTAAGGTAACTTTAGAAGCCAAGAACGAAGGCGGTAAAGTATGGATTATTGTTAGGGACAATGGAAAAGGCTTATGCAGAGATGAAATTCTCGAGAAAGCAAAAACCAATGGACTTCTTGGCAATAAGAATGAAAAAGACCTTACAGATAAAGAAGTTTTTGCATTTATTACATATCCGGGCTTCTCTACTAAGAAGCAGGTTACAGAATATTCAGGACGAGGCGTTGGAATGGACGTTGTTATGAAGAATATTCAGGACATTGGAGGAAGCCTTGAGATTGAAAGTGTAGAGGGCTACGGAAGTACCATGACACTGAAGATTCCATTAACTTTAGCGATTATTGATGGAATCACCTTTGAAGTGGGAAATACAAGCTTTGTTATTGCAACTAACTCGGTGAAAGAGTTTATCTGTGTAAAAGATGATCAGATGATTATTGAACCGGACGGTAATGAATATGTAATGATTCGTGGCGAATGTTATCCGGTACTCCGACTTAAGGAGTTCTATCACATTGATAATGCGGTGGACGTAATCGAAGATGGTGTTATGTTAATCGTAGAACATGAAGAACATAAACTTTGCCTCTTTGTAGACAGATTAGTAGGCGAACAGGAAATTGTTGTTAAGCCAATGCCTTCTTATATGAAGAAAGTAAAAGGAATTTCTGGTTGTACCCAGTTAGGTGATGGAAGCATCAGCCTGATTCTGGATGCAGGAAGTATTATACAGGAATAGAAAGGAGCAGGCATGGAAGAGAATGAAGTTTTATTAGACGAACTGGTTGATGATAATCAGAAAGGCAGATATATGACATTCCAGTTAGGTGAGAAATACTATGGAATCGGAATCAGTTATGTCAACGAAATTATTGGATTACAGCCTGTTACCAAAGTACCGGAAACAGAAGATTTCATTATAGGGCTGATTAACCTGAGAGGTAAAATACTTCCTGTAATTGATGTGAGAATCCGTTTTGGTATGGAGCCAAGAGCTTATGATGACAGAACTTGTATTATAGTAATTAATGTAGACACTGTTGCAATTGGCTTAATTGTGGATACCATTGCAGAGGTAGTGACCATAGCAGATGAAGATATATTGCCGCCTCCAACGATTTCTCCGGCATCTGGACAGACAAGCAAGTATGTCTACGGTATCGGTAAGGTTGGAAGTGAAGTAAAGATGCTTTTGGATT
>CAZRLE010000018.1:12927-14256 GCA_964600705.1 uncultured Lachnoclostridium sp.
GGATTTAAAGAAGTTAATTGCCCATGATGATGCAGAAAATTTAACCACTAATGATTAGGGGAGGAATGGAAGAGATGAAAGGTTTAATGAATTCATTAAAGAAACATACAGTAAGAACAGAATTAATTGTAGGGTTTGCTATTTGTCTTTTAACAAATGCACTTCTTAGCGCGTATGGTTTTAATACCATTGACAGAACACAGGAAGCAGAAAGTGCACGTTTTACTTATTATGGTCAGACTGCAAGTATGATTGCAATGGCATACGCAGAAATCAATGATATTAGAACAAGCATGCGTGATGTTGTATATATGTATGATGAGAATGAAGAGATGCAGGAAAAGAGTATTGCTAAGATTGAAGGTTTAGTTACTGCATCCAAGAAAGATTTAAATGACTTTGTGACTAATACAAAGGAAGAAGATACAGATACAATTGCTGCCTACAAGGATTTAACAGAAGCTTATGAAGCATATCTGGCGGTAGCAGATGACGTACTTGCCAAAGTTAAGAAGGGTGAATACGAAGAAGCGCAGACCATTATGGAAGAAAAAGAAGTGGCAGCGGCAGCAGTAGTAGAAAGTGTTGTTTATGAAATTCTGACACTGGTTGGAACATTAGGTGTTCAGAACTCTGCAAATATTAAAGAAGAAATTAATATTTTAAGACTGAACCAGCTTATTATTGGAAGTGTCGGTACAATTCTTGCCATGGTAATTGCAGTTGCTTTAATTAGGTACTTCCGTAAATCCATTGCAGATATTGTTACAGTATCCCGTGCAGTTGCAGCCGGTGATGTAAACATTGATGTTGAAGTTGACGATGGAAAGAACGAATTCTGTGAAGTAATGCGTGAAATGGATGTTATGGTTCATACAATCAAAGAACAGGCACAGGTTGCAAGACAACTTTCTGAAGGTGATTTAACAGCAGTTATTACTCCTAAGTCAGAAAAAGATGTTCTTGGTAACGCATTAAAGAAATTAATAGATGAAAATAACGTTATGATGCACAGCATCAGAGAGTCTTCTATGCAGGTTACAACAGGTTCTGAACAGGTTGCTTCTGCAAGTCAGTCTCTTGCACAGGGAACAACAGAACAGGCAAGTGCTATCGAAGAAGTATCCTCTTCTATCGTAGAAATTGCTGAAAAGACGAAGATTAATGCAAATGATGCAAACGAAGCAAACAGACTTGTTATGGAAACGAAAGAAGATGCTGTTCGTGGTAATGAACAGATGCAGGAAATGATTCATGCTATGGATGAAATTAACGAATCTTCCGAAAATATTTCTAAGATTATCAAAGTTATTGATGACATCGCATTCC
>CAZRLE010000018.1:14266-20057 GCA_964600705.1 uncultured Lachnoclostridium sp.
TTAAATGCAGCGGTAGAAGCAGCAAGAGCCGGTGCTCATGGTAAGGGCTTTGCAGTAGTTGCAGAAGAAGTTCGTAACTTAGCAGGTAAGAGTGCTTCTGCAGCAAGCGAAACAGCAGAAATGATTGAAGATTCTATCCGCAAGGTAGAAAATGGTGCAAAACTTGCACAGGAAACAGCCGTTGCATTAAAGAATATCGTAGATGCAGTAGACAACATCGTAAACCTTGTAAATGGTATTGCAACTGCTTCTAACGAACAGGCAACAGCAATCGCTCAGATTGATCAGGCTATCTCACAGGTAGCACAGGTTGTACAGACAGATTCTGCTACAAGTGAACAGTGTGCAGCAGCCAGTGAAGAATTAGCAAACCAGGCTGAAAAATTAAGAGAATTAATCAGTGGTTTCCGTTTAAAAGAAATGAAGTATAACTCTTACTTTGGAGATTCCTTTGACAGAGGTAATTTTGGAAGAACACCACAGATTTCATTAGATGATGATGTATATCGTTTAGAAGACAGCAGAACAAATACAATCTCATTAACAGCAGGTGGATTTGGCAAATACTAAGATGCTGGGAGATGTACAGTAATAATTACATAACAATAAAGAGAAGAGGTTATCCCTGATGGGATAGCCTCTTTTGCACCTTGTCATGGTTTTGGTTATTTTTGACTAGAATTCAAGGTGGAATTTAGCGTTTTTTAACAATTGGTATACTTGTGTCAAGTGAAGAAGTATGCTAACATTAGAGGGCGTAAAATACCTTATAATGGAGGATTTATGTTAATAGATAATCTGATTTCTAATCATAAGCTTACCAAAGCTGAATATATAGAATTGTTAAGTACTATCACGGATGAGGAAAGAGAACTGCTCCGTAAAGAAGCCGTAAGACTTCGTGAACAGCATTATGGAAACAAGGTTTACATACGAGGTCTGATTGAATTTACCAATTATTGTAAAAATAATTGTCTATACTGTGGTATTCGTGGAGAGAATAAAAAAGCAGAGCGTTACCGTTTAAGTAAGGATGAAATACTTGCCTGTTGTGAAGAAGGCTATGGACTTGGCTTTCGGACTTTTGTCTTGCAAGGCGGCGAAGATTTGTATTATAATGATGACCGGATGGAAGAGATTGTAAGGGTGATTCGTGAAGCACATCCGGATTGTGCCATTACCCTCTCTATTGGAGAGCGTTCCTATGAAAGCTATAAGAGGCTTAGAGAAGCGGGTGCTGACCGATATCTTTTAAGACATGAAACCGCCAGTCCATCTCATTATGAGAGCCTGCATCCGGTATCCATGAAGTGGGAGAAACGTAAGGAATGTCTATATCAGTTGAAAGAACTTGGTTATCAGGTGGGAGCCGGATTTATGGTAGGTTCACCGGGACAGACCATACAGACACTTGCAGAGGATTTTGTGTTCCTACAGGAGTTTAAGCCACAGATGGTTGGAATCGGACCATTTATTCCTCACTGTGATACACCATTTGGGGATAGGAAGGCAGGAAGTGTGGAGGATACCCTTTTGTATCTTTCCATGATAAGAATTATCCTGCCAAAGGTCTTACTTCCGGCAACAACAGCCCTTGGAACCCTTGACCCTATGGGAAGGGAAAAGGGGATTATGGCAGGTGCCAATGTTATTATGCCAAATCTTTCTCCTATGACCCAAAGAAAGAAATATGAATTATATAATAATAAGCTTTGCACCGGAGAGGAAGCGGCAGAAGGGCTTGTGGCCTTGAAGGAACGAATGGCAGCCATTGGCTGTGAAATTGTAACAGATAGAGGAGATGCGTTGATTTAGTGATAAGTAAGCATCGTATTTAATAAGATATATAAAAGCAAAGGGATAAGAAAGGTTGAAACTATGGAATATATTTTAAAAATTGTAAGAGGAATGATAATTGGTATTGCCAATGCCATTCCGGGAGTAAGCGGAGGAACTATGATGGTGTCTATGGGAATTTATGATGACATTATCGGTTCAGTTAATAATTTGTTTGCAGATATCAAGAAAAGCATCCTTACTTTACTGCCATATATTATCGGTATGGGTGTTGGTATAGTTGGATTATCCTATGGAATTGAATACTTTTTAACCAATTATTCTTTACAGACTAGTATGATATTTATTGGGTTAATCCTTGGCGGACTTCCGGTTATTTTGGAAAAGGTAAAAGGGAAGAAGTTAGGCGCTTCTAATATTTTGGTATTTGTATTTTTCTTCTGTCTTGTAGTGGGAATGCAGATTATTGGTGGTGGAGAAAATACAGGAAATATTTTGACACCTTCTGTTATAGAGGCAGTAAAATTATTTGTAATTGGTGTGATTGCGGCAGCGACGATGGTAATTCCGGGTGTCAGCGGCTCTATGGTTTTAATGCTGTTAGGCTATTACTATCCAATTATTTCAAGCATTACTTCCTTTATTGATGGAGTATTTGGGTTGGATATGGCAGGTATTTTATATAGCTGTGCTATTTTAGTGCCATTTGGTATTGGTGTGGTAATTGGGATTTTTGCCATTGCAAAGCTAATTGAAATGTTATTAAATAACTATGAAACGCTGACTTACTGTGGAATTCTTGGATTAGTAATCGCTTCTCCTTTTGTTGTGCTTATGAGTAACGGTATTCCTGCATTAAGCTTTGGTGTGATTGCATCCAGTGCCGTTACTTTTGTAATCGGATTTGGAATTGCCTATTTCCTGGGGAGAGAATAATAAGAAGAATTCAAAGAGTAAGTGATGGTTTGCTGTTAGATAGAGAAGCAATGGAGGGAAATGTGAATAAAACAGTAAAAAAGAATTTGATTTTGGCAGGAATCCTTGCAGTGGTTGCCATGGCAGGCTTCGGATTTACTGTGGTTACAGGGGGATTTGAAAAAGCAGAGCTGCCAAAGGATAAATTTCGAATTGTAACTTCTTTTTATCCGGTACATATTGCAGCATTAAATGTGGCAGATGGGCTGGAGAACGTAGAAGTGTTAAATATGACAGAGAATGTAAGCGGATGTCTTCATGATTATCAATTGACCGCTGCAGACATGAGGAAGCTTTCAGATGCAGATGTGTTTGTTATCAATGGGGCTGGAATGGAAGTGTTTTTAGAAGCTATTCAGAAAGCCTATCCACAGCTTTCCATTATTGATACCAGTAAAGGAATTACACTTTTAGAGGCAATCGAGCACGAACATACCCATGAAGCAGATACAGAGAATTTGTATCATGAGGATGAACATATACATGAGGAAACGCTGTCAGATGGGTTTTTGTATGAGGAAGAACTTGTAGAAGCAGAGGCTTCAGAGGAGGAGTATCATAATCATGGTGCTTACAATGGTCATATCTGGATGAATCCGGATAATTATGTGATTCAGATTGAAAATATGGTATCTGGACTTGTGGCACTTGATAAAGTACATAGTGCTGATTATGAAAGAAATGGACAGGCTTATATCGAAAAAGTACAGGAAGTGGCAAAGGAGTTAGAACAGGTAAGAGAAGGACATGAGGAAGAACATATCGTAATATTCCACGATTCTTATGCTTATCTTGCGGACAAGCTGAATTTTCATATTGTACATCAGGTGCTTATGGAAGAGGATACTTCCATGAGTGCTGGAGAGATTGCAGAAATAGTAGAGGAAATCAAGTACCATGAGGTATCTGTATTGTTGGCAGAAAAGCAGTTTAGTGACCAGATACCAACCCGTATTGCGAAAGAAACGGATACAAAGGTGCTGGTAGTAGATTCTCTGGTATCGGGGGAAGCACATAGGGATGCTTATCTGAATGGAATGAGAGAGAATATCCGCGTTTTAAAAGAGGAGTTAAATTAAATATGGATAAATTACGAAAATCAGTAGGAATGCCCAATATTGCAGAATCTGTCTTGAGAAAAAAGAAAAAGAATTTTTGTGGTTTTCATTGTATCAAAATCAAGAATTTTGCTGTGACAGTAGGTGAAGACAGAATTCTTGAAGATATTAATCTTCACATTCATTGTGGGCAGCTCACTACTGTAATTGGAAAAAACGGTGCAGGTAAATCTACTTTAATTAAGGCAATTCTCAATGAGATTCCACATGAGGGGACCATAGAGTTTCGTGATATTAAGAATAATGCTTTTGCAGATTTAAAGATTGGCTATGTACCACAGCATTTGAATATTGAAAGAAATACACCGACCAGTGTATACGATTTGTTTGCAAGTTATGTGTCAAATGTGCCAGTATTCTTTCGAAAGAGTAAAAAGGTATATGAAAGCATCAAGGAACAGCTTTCCAAGTTCGAGGCTGATGGGTTAATTGATAAAGCGGTATGTGATTTGTCCGGTGGAGAATTGCAAAGAGTACTGTTATCTCTTGCAACTATGCCAGTGCCAAATCTTTTGATTCTGGACGAGCCGGTTTCTGGTATTGATAAGAATGGAATGGAACTTTTTTATAAGCAGATAGACCAGTTAAAGCGGAATTATGATTTGTCTGTGATTTTGGTATCCCATGATTTGGAATATGTGGAAAAATACAGCGACAAGGTTGTGTTACTGGATAAAACTATTGTAAAAGAAGGTAAACCAAAGGAAGTATTTGAAAGTGAAGAATTTAGAGAAGCCTTTGGAACCTATGCAGTGATGTAGGGGAGGGGAATGAAAATGGAATGGATTTATAACCTGATGGAAAGTCTCATACCCTTTCAGTTTATGAATTATGATTTTATGAAAAATGCCCTTCTTGCCATGATGATTATTACACCGTTATTTGGTATTCTTGGTACAATGATAGTGAATAACAAGCTGGCATTTTTCTCCGATGCGCTGGGGCATTCTGCATTTACCGGAATAGCTCTTGGGGTTATATTAGGTGCAGCAGATACCAATGTGTCCATGATTCTTTTTGCAATTATATTTGCAATGCTTCTAAACGCTATAAAACGTAGAAATACCATTTCAACGGATACGATTATATCGGTATTTTCTTCCCTTGGAACAGCAGTGGGACTTGCAATTTTGTCAAGAAATGGTGAGTTCTCACAGTATTCTGGTTTGATGGTAGGAGATATTTTGAGTATAACACCAGAGGAAATTATAAGATTATTTGGAATATTTTTGGTGACCTTGGTATTCTGGGGAATGTGTTTTAACAAACTTCATGCTCTGAGCATCAATGCGACACTGGCAAAAAGTAGAGGAATTAAGACCGTATGGATTGATAATTGTTTTGTAATTATTACAGCGCTTATTATTATGCTTTCTATCCGTTTTGTGGGGATTCTTATCATCAATGCCCTGTTAATTCTTCCGGCAGCAGCCAGCCGTAATCTGGCATCTAATATGAGAGAATATCATGGCTATGCAGTAGTAATTTCTATGTTTTCAGGGATTCTTGGGCTGGTGTTGTCATACTATAATAATACGGCAGCAGGTCCAACCATTGTTATCATTGCAGCACTAGTATTTTTTATGACATTGCTTGCAAGACCATACGTGAAATAGAAAATGGGAGAATGTGCTATTTTAGAATGGGGGAATTAGATGGAAAGAAAAGAGCTTCATAAGAAGATATTACTGGAGTTTTTTGTTGCATTTCTGTGGCTTTTGGGAATTATATTTATACTTCCCAAAGCACTTCGATTTTTTATGCCATTTGTAATTGGATGGGTGATTGCCCTAATTGCCAATCCGTTAGTAAGAATTCTGGAAAAAAGAGTGAAAATAGCCAGAAAGCACAGTTCTGTGCTGATTACGATTCTGGTTTTGGGGGCAGTTGTGCTTGTGATT
>CAZRLE010000019.1:0-19962 GCA_964600705.1 uncultured Lachnoclostridium sp.
AGTGCACAAGTGCAGCGGGAGCAGCCGCGAGAGGACCTGAGACTACTAACCTCCTTGTTCAGACACGTTTACACGGGGCATTGTAATGAGCAGGTGATTGTGTTTTTAAAATACCAGAAGTCCAGATGTGCTAAGAGCCTTACGTTGGCTAACGTAAACTCCCCTACCACAAAGCCTGTTTATTAGGAGGGTGTTTGCGAAAAAATCACCTCAAATTCCCGTTCGCCCTCCTGTCTCTGTGAAACTACTATAAAATCCGAAATCCCAAGGTACTCCCTCTTCCTTTTTTCGATAAGATATGATAAAATATTCAGGATGAATAACGACAGTTAATTGGGAAATAGTAAAGAGATAGGAGATAACCATGGAAGATATCGTAATTATTGGTGTAGCCGGGGGTTCTGCTTCTGGTAAAACAACGGTAGCAAATCGTTTGAAAGATGAATTCAAAGAAAGTGTTCAGTTAATCTGCCACGATTTTTATTATAAAGCCCATGATGATATGCCATTTGAAGAGCGTGAGAAGTTGAACTACGATCATCCAAATGCTTTTGAGACGGAGCGTTTAATCGAGGATATCAAAGCACTTAAGGAAGGAAAAGAGATTTATCATCCGGTATATGATTATACAGTTCATAATCGTGCAAAGGAAACTGTGCTTGTAACACCTGCAAAGGTTATTATCGTGGAAGGGTTCTTAATTTTCGAGAATCCGGAGCTTCGTGATTTGATGGATATCCGTATTTTTGTGGATACAGATGCAGATGAACGTATTATCCGCCGTATTATTCGTGATGTAGAGGAACGTGGAAGAAGCCTGCAATCTGTTATCACTCAGTACACAGAGACTGTGAAACCAATGCACGAGCAGTTTGTAGAGCCTACTAAGAAGTATGCAGATGTTATCGTACCAAGAGGTGGTATGAACGAAGTTGCCATTAAGATGCTGATTGAGAGAATCAAGGCATTTTTATAACAGAGAGATAAGGCATAATCCTTTTGTTTGGAAAGAGAAGGCGAAGGGATTATGCTTTTTTGGGAAAAGGAGTCAGTCGTAATGGAAGCATATACAGGATTTGCCCAGGTTTATGATGAATTTATGGATAACATTCCTTATGAGGAATGGAGTACATATCTGATGGGATTATTAAAGGAAAATGGTCTGAATGAAGGTATTGTACTGGATCTTGGCTGTGGTACAGGAAGTATTACCGAAAAGCTTGCCAAAGCCGGATATGATATGATTGGTATTGATAATTCAGAGGACATGTTAGAAATTGCCAGAGAAAAGGCAATGGATGAAGAATTGGATATTCTCTATCTGTTGCAGGATATGAGAGAGTTTGAGTTATTTGGAACGGTAGCTGGTGTAGTCAGCATCTGCGACAGTATGAATTATATTACCAGTGAAGAAGATTTGCTGAAAGTATTTAAGCTTGTAAATAATTATCTTGACCCAAGGGGATTATTTGTATTTGATATGAATACGCCATATAAATATAAACATATTCTTGCAGACAATACCATTGCAGAGAACAGAGAAGATTCTAGCTTTATCTGGGATAATTACTTTGATGAAGCAACGGGAATCAATCAGTATGATTTAGCGGTATTTGTAAAAGCAGAGGAAGAAGATGATGAGTGGAGCGAAGGAGAGGTATTTTACCGATTTCAGGAGACTCATTATCAGAAGGCCTATGAATTAGATACTGTAAAAGAGCTTCTTGCAAAAGCAGGTATGGAATTTGTGGCAGCTTATGATGCCTTTACCAAAGAGCCACCAAAGGAAAACAGTGAGCGTATTTATATTATTGCAAGAGAAGGTCACCAGGAAGGTAAGTTTTACGGTGATGAAGCATAATAAATAAAATGATTAAAAAGACAAAAGGAAGATAGGAGATAGAGTAATATGTCAGATTATATTATCAGAGCAACTGCAGCGAACAATCAGATTCGTGCGTTTGCAGCAACAACAAAGGAATTAGTGGAACATGCACGTTCTATCCATGATACAAGCCCGGTAGCAACAGCTGCTCTTGGAAGACTTTTAACAGCAGGGACTATGATGGGAAGTATGATGAAGGGTGAAAAGGACCTTTTAACTTTACAGATTCAGTGTAGCGGACCAATCGAAGGTTTAACTGTAACAGCAGACAGTAGTGCTAACGTAAAGGGGTATGTATATAATCCAGGCGTTATGTTACCACCAAACAGCAAGGGTAAGTTAGATGTGGGAAGAGCCTTAGACATGGGGGTTATGAATATTATTAAGGATATGGGTTTAAAAGAGCCTTATGTAGGTCAGACTCATTTGGTATCCGGTGAAATCGCAGAAGACTTAACATACTATTTTGCAACTTCGGAACAGGTACCATCTTCCGTAGCATTAGGTGTTCTTATGAACAAGGACAATACAGTAAAACAGGCAGGTGGATTTATTATCCAGCTTATGCCATTTACAGAAGAAAGAGTTATCAGCCGCTTAGAAGAAAAGCTTGGAGAAATCACTTCCATTACAAGCCTTTTAGATGCAGATATGACACCAGAAATGATTTTAGAACATGTATTAGGGGAATTTGGTCTGGAAATTATGGACAAGATTCCAACGAAATATGATTGTAACTGCAGTAAAGAACGTGTGGAAAAGGCAATTGTAAGCATCGGCAGAAAAGATATTCAGGAAATGATTGACGATAACAAGCCAATCGAAGTAAACTGCCATTTCTGTAATACGAATTACGTTTTTGAAGTAGAAGAATTAAAAGAAATTATCAAAAGAAGCCGTTAGTGCCACAAATGTGCCATAGCTAAAGGCTACATTTGTAGACAAGATGTTACAAGGGAGGAAATGGCATGAAAAAGAAATCAATATGCCTTGCGCTGCTTCTTGCCGGCTTTCTTTTGATGACTGGTCTTATGGCTGGTGGCTACGGAGAGCAGGCAGCGTACGCAGCGACAAAAGGAACCATTACAACAACAGGGCTTCGAGTAAGAACCGGAGCAGGAACAGATAAAGCAGTACTGACTCATAACGGAGTTAATGTGGCGCTGATAAAGGGTGCAGTGGTGACTATTCAATCAGAACAGTCAGTAAATGGTGTAACATGGTATGAAGTAACCTTTACATATCAGGGAGACAGTTTAAAGGGCTACGTTTCCGGTGATTATGTAAAAGTAGAAGAGACTTCTGCGGGGACAGAAGATACGAATACAGGTACAGAAGGAAGTACAGATGCCGGAGAAAATACAGATTTAGGAGACAATAGTAGTACAGAAGATGCTAAAGATACGACGGCAACTACAACTTCTTCTGCGAAAATGGAAATTCCTGCTAAAATCACAGCAAGTAGCCTGAATGTAAGAACAGGAGCCTCTACATCAGATGCCAAGCTTGCAGTGAATGGTCAGACAGTATCCTTAAAAAAAGGTACTATCGTAAAGATTTTAAAAGAAGTAAAGAATGGGGAACAGAAATGGTATCAGGTTTCTTTTACCCATAATAATAAAACGGTAAAAGGTTATATTTTAAGTGATTATACCAAGCTGATTCTTACAAGAGATGTCAGCGCCCTTACAAGCAGTAAGGTAAAGCTTTACAAGAAAGCTGGAACAGACAAGAAAGTAAAGAAATTGAATGGTAAGAAAATTAACTTAACCAAGGGCACAGAAGTTTTGATTATCAAGGAAACAACAGATGCAAATGGTGCTAAATGGTTTAAAGTAAAATGTGGCTATAAGGGTGTTATGAAGAAGGGATTTGTACCTGCAGCAAGTATCGCCCTTAATAAAGTAATCCCTGTTCAGGGGCAGGTTACAACTAATAACCTTCGCGTTCGTACCGGTGCAGGAACTAGTAATGGTCAGCTTATGGTTGGTAATAATGCAGTGTTATTGCAGCAGGGACAGATAGTTACGATTAGTGCCCAGAGTAAGGTTAATGATGTGACATGGTATAAAGTAAGCTTTGATTATCAGAATGAATCGGTAACCGGTTATGTTTCCGGTGATTATGTTAATCTCGTAGAATATACCTTAGACCTTGGAACACCAGATGAAGATAATACCGGTGATGCCAATACTGGTGATACTAACACTGATGGTAATACCAGTGAAGACGGAAATACAGGTAATGAAGATGCCAGTGGTAATGGAAATACCGACGGAAACGAAGGCGATACTGCCGGAGACGCTAATACTGGTAATAACACAGGAAGTGAAGGCACTGGCGACAACGCTGGCACCACCGATGTTCCAACTGGTGAAGTAATTACTGATATTGAAGCATTTTTGGCAGAAGAGAGATTCCCGGAAAGCTATAAGGAAGGACTCAGTGCCTTATATGCAGCCCATCCAACATGGGTATTTAAGGCATATCATACTGGTTTAAACTGGGAAGATGCTGTGAATAATGAAAGCAAAGTAGGACTCAATCTGATTAGTAATAATAAAGCGAATGGATGGAAATCTTACGAGGATAAAGCATATACATATGCAACAGATAAGTTTGTCGTGTATGATGGAAGTACATGGGTAACTGCATCGAAAGAAGCAGTAGCTTATTATATGGATCCAAGAAACTTCATGACGGAACGTGGTATTTTCCAGTTCCTTACATTGGAATATCAGAGTGCGTATGAAAATGTGGCTGGAGTAGAGAATATTTTAGCCAATACTCCATTATACAATACTGCTTATACTTATCTTGACAAGACAACCAATGCAGAGGTGACAAAGCTTTACAGTGAAACTTTAATGGAAGCGGCAGCGAAAACCGGTGTCAGCCCATATCATCTGGCAACTAGAGTGAAGCAGGAGGTTGTAACCAACAGTACAACCTTAAGCGGTTCTGCATCAGGTAAGTTTGCAGGATATGAAGGATATTATAACTTCTATAACATTGGTGCAACACACAGTACAGAAGCAGGGGGTGCCATTGCAAACGGACTTAATTTTGCCATGGGTAATAAGTCCTCTGAGTCAGCGAAAATTACTTACTCCTTGCCATGGAACAATCAGTATGATGCGCTTGTAGGTGGTGCGGCATATATTGGAAGCCAGTATATTAATCGTGGACAGAATACCATTTATTTACAGAAATTTAATGTAACACCAACATCTACATATTCCCATCAGTATATGGCGAACGTAGAGGCGGCTAATTCAGAAGCGATTAAGCTTTACAACGGATATTCCAGTGTATTGAATACAAGTTTAGTATTTTACATACCGGTATATAATAATATGCCGGAAGAAAAGGCAACGGTACCAGGAAGTATTCCTAGTCCAAATAACTGGCTCAAATCATTAAAGATTGGTGAGTATGTATTAACACCAGAATTTAATGCAGAAGCCGGAAGTACACAGCCTTATGTATTATCCCTTGAATTGGAGGATATTACACAGGTGAACTTAGAGGCAGTTACAGCCAATAAGAATGCAACGATTATGGTAACACAGATTACAAATGGCAATCTGGCAATTGTATCTAATACAGGCAGTGCAGTGCTTAATTTAGTGTCGGGATTAAACGAAATCGAAATTATCGTAACGGCTGAAAATGGAACTGCCAATGTATACAAAGTAACAATTTCAAAATAAGTGTAATTGTTCAGAAACAGGCAGTTTCATCAGAAACATATGAGAAATATTTGAATTTACACAAATAAGGAGGAACAGCAGAAACATGAAGGGAAGAAATCGGAAAAAGATAGCATTGAGCCTTGTGGGACTGCTGTTCCTTTTGTGCTTTGGAATGGCAGCAACAGGTAATGAGGCACTGGCAGCCAGTGCAGTAGTCAGCCTCACCACTGGAGAAGACGAGGTCTTAAAGGGTGATGTATTCTCTGTTATGGTAACTGTAGAATCAGCAGAGGATATTGGGAATGTGGAAATGTTTGTAGTCTTTGACTCCTCCTGTGTATCTTTTATTGATAATGGCAAATACACTATCGGTGGAGACGGACTTGTATTGATTTCAGACTGGGAGGAAAGTAAGAGCAGTACCAGAAAGAAATATGCCTTAGAATTTAAGGCGAAGAGAGCGGGAAGCTGTAAGTTTTCCGTAGGAGACCAGCCGGCAGTATTTTTGGCAGATTCAGAGGAGCAGATGTCAGTTTCCTCAGTAAATATGTCAGTTACAGTAATCAAAAAGAATGCAGATACTGAGTCGGAAGACATGATACAGGATATAGAAGTAACAGAAAATCCGGTTCTTGACGAAAGAGAAGATGCAGAGACCGTGATTGAGTCTGAAACAATAGGAGACACACAAGAGACAGAAGGTCAGGAAGAACTGGAAAGTAATATAATGGAGAAAGAGCCGGAGTTGGGAATTCATACAACCAAAGTGGATGACAAAACGGTCATTACGAATTATGTGAAGCTTACCTTAAAAAAAGTAAAGGATGAAGCAAGTATTCCGGAAGGGTATATGAAGACCAGTATTCGTTTGGATAGAGAACCGGTAATAGCATATATACCGGAGGATGACATGGGAAGCGAGGTATATCTTCTTTATGGTACTGATGGAGAAGGGGTAACCGGGTTTTATGAATATAACAGAGTGCTGGGAACCCTAAAACCGTATACAAAGAGTCAGGGAAGCGATACTACAGACTATGGAGAAGAAGTAGTAAATGCGAATTTTCAGATGATGACAGTAATTTTTATATTGATAGTAGTGTGTGCGGGACTTTCTGCTGCATTGGCACTGACAATAAGAAAGCAGAAAAAAAGACCGTATATTGCAAGGATAGAAGATGACGATTTTTTTGAAGAGTTTCGATAAGTAGAATGACAGAAGTAAACAATAAGATACTTTTGCCTAAGGAGAGCAGAGGACAGGAGGAAGTTTGTTATGTTTGAGAAATTTACAGAACATGCAAAAACAGTAGTTGCCTGTGCAACGAAGACAGCAATGGAATTGCACCATAATTATATTGGGACAGAACATTTGCTGATTGGTCTGATTACTGCACCGGGTGTAGCTGCTGAGGTGTTAGAAGAAAATGGTGTAGAGAGAGACAAATTACTTGAGCTGATTAACCAGCTGATTGCGCCTGCAGCCAGAGTAATGACATTAGAAAGAGACAGCTTTACACCACGTGCACAGAAAATTTTAAATCAGAGCCATAAAGAAGCAGCAAGATTAAGAAGCCAGTCAGTGGGAACAGAGCATATACTGATTGCGTTAATTAAAGAGTCAGACTGCATTGCAGTACGTCTTTTAAATACATTAGGTGTGAATGTGCAGAAGCTTTATGTGGATACTATGACTTCAGCAGGAGAAGATGTAGGGGCTGCCAAGAATGAATACATGGCGAATAAAGGAAAGGCAAAAGGTAAGTCAGCCACACCGACCCTTGATCAGTACAGCCGTGATATGACAGAACTTGCAAGAGAAGGAAGATTAGACCCTGTTATTGGAAGAGAAACAGAGATTCAGCGTGTGATACAGATTTTAAGCCGCCGTACTAAGAATAATCCATGTCTTGTGGGTGAACCGGGAGTTGGTAAAACAGCCATAGCAGAAGGGCTGGCAGCAAAGATTGTAGAAGGAAATGTTCCAGATACCATTAAGGATAAAAGACTGCTTACTTTAGACTTATCCGGTATGGTAGCAGGCTCTAAGTATCGTGGTGAATTTGAAGAGCGTATTAAACGTGTGATTAGCGAAGTCATGAGTGATGGTAATGTACTTTTATTCATTGATGAGCTGCACACTATTATTGGTGCAGGTGGAGCAGAGGGTGCCATTGATGCCTCCAATATATTAAAACCATCTCTTGCAAGAGGTGAGATTCAGTTAATTGGGGCTACCACAAGAGAAGAATATAGAAAATACATTGAAAAAGATGCTGCTTTAGAAAGACGTTTTCAGCCGGTTATCGTAGAAGAACCGACAGAAGCAGAAGCTATTCTTATTTTGAAGGGCTTAAGAGAAAGCTACGAAAAGCATCATAATGTAACGATAACGGATGAAGCGGTTGAGGCAGCTGTAAAGATGTCAGCCCGTTACATCAATGAGCGTTTCCTTCCGGATAAGGCAATTGATTTGATTGATGAAGCAGCTTCCAAGGTAAGACTTGGAGCATATACAACTTCTCCAAAGGTGCGTGAATTAGAGGAGAAGAACAAAGAACTGGAAATCCAGAAGGAAGAAGCGATTAAATCGGAGGCTTATGAAATAGCCGGAACTATTAAGAAGCAGCAGCTTATCAATCAGGATAAGATAGAAAAGATTAAATTAAAGGAAGACAAAGAACGACAGGAAAGGGTATATCTGGTTGGGGAAAATGAGATTGCAGACATCATTGCAAGCTGGACCAAGATTCCTGTAAGCAAACTTGCAGAAGCAGAAACAGAAAGACTTCGCAAGTTAGAGGAGATTCTTCACGAAAGAGTTGTAGGTCAGGAAGAAGCAGTAACAGCAGTATCAAAGGCTATCCGTCGTGGAAGAGTTGGATTAAAAGACCCAAATCGTCCAATCGGTTCCTTCCTTTTCTTAGGACCAACAGGTGTTGGTAAAACAGAGCTTTCTAAGGCTTTGGCAGAGGCTATGTTTGGAACAGAGAATGCCATGATTCGTGTAGATATGTCCGAATATATGGAAAAGCACAGTGTGTCCAAGTTAATTGGTTCACCTCCGGGATATGTTGGTCATGAAGATGGCGGTCAGTTAAGTGAAAAGGTAAGACAGAATCCATATTCAGTCATTCTTTTTGATGAAATTGAAAAGGCTCATCCAGATGTCTTTAATATTTTGTTACAGGTACTGGATGATGGTCATATTACTGACTCACAGGGAAGAAAGGTTAATTTCAAGAATACAATTATCATCATGACTTCCAATGCAGGGGCATCAAGAATTGTAGAACCAAAATCACTGGGATTTTCTTCTGTAGTAGACGAAAAGGCAGACTACAAGAAGATGAAGGACGGTGTAATGGATGAGGTGAAGAGGTTGTTTAAACCAGAATTTATTAACCGTATTGATGAAATTATTGTATTCCATTCCTTGAATAAAGAAGATATCAAAAAGATTGTTGGTATCATGCTGAAGGAAATTGGCAAACGAACCAAAGCACAAATGGACATTACTCTGAAACCAACAGAAGGTGTTATCGATAAAATTGTGGAAAGTGGATTTGATGCTAAGTATGGTGCAAGACCACTTAGAAGAGCTATTCAGACACAGATTGAGGATAAATTGGCAGAGGCAGTTCTTGATGGAACGATCAAACAGGGCGATGTAGTGTCTATTCGATTGAAAGGAAAAGAAATTGCATTTGTAGTAAAGTAATTTGTAATAATTTGAAAATCAAGAGTAGAATTTACAGATAATTTATTGTATAATTAAGGTGTATAAATATTTTCATTTTTACATTTAGGAGGAAATGACTATGTCAGTTATTGAAGGACTTATTCGTAAAGAAGGGGACAACACATTAAGTTTTGGAGATTATACATTAGAACAGAAATCAAAGGTATCTGATTTTGAATTTCTGGGAGATATTTATAAAGTAAAGACCTTTAAGGAAATTACAAAGCTTGAGAAGAATGAATGCTTTGTATATGAATCTGTACCGGGGACTGTTGTAAATCATTTCAAGGATACGGCAGAAGTTGTTGAGTTTGAAGTGGAAGGTGCAGAAGATGCACAGATTACATTGGAATTAGAACCAGAACAGGAATATGAAGTATATGTAGATACTAATTCTGTAGGTGCTATGAAGACAAACCTTGGCGGCAAGCTTTCTTTAGGTGTTTCCTTGGAAGAAGGCAAAGGAACTAAAGTTAAGGTGGTTCGTATCGGTTAATTAGAGCGGATTAGAATTGAAGTAGAATGGAGAAGGAAGAAACAGATGGGGAAGAGCAAGACCATTTTTTTCTGCAAAGAGTGTGGATATGAATCTGCCAAGTGGCTGGGACAGTGTCCCGGCTGCAGGCAGTGGGATACATTTACAGAAGAGTTGGCAGCACCGAAGACACGTAAGGGTGGCGGGGTTGGAAGCAGAAGTGCAGACAGTGAACCACAGCCATTGTCTAAGGTGGCAGTAACCGAGGACACCAGAATATTGACCGGAATTACAGAACTTGACCGTGTACTTGGCGGTGGAATCGTTGTAGGCGGTCTGGTTTTGGTAGGCGGTGACCCGGGAATTGGAAAGTCAACTCTTTTATTACAGATGTGCCAGCGATTGGTGGCAGATAAAAGGGAAGTTCTCTACATATCCGGTGAAGAATCCTTAAAGCAGATTAAGATGAGAGCGGAACGACTTGGGAACTTTGATAATGAGTTGTATCTGCTGAGTGAGACTAATCTGGATGTTATGGAAGGGGCTGTAATGAAATATAAGCCTCAGATAGTAATTATTGACTCCATTCAGACAATGTTTAAGGAAGATATTTCTTCTGCACCGGGCAGTGTAAGTCAGGTGCGTGAAGTTACCAGTACCCTGCTTCGAATTGCAAAGCAGCAGGGAATTACTATTTTTATTGTAGGTCATGTAACCAAAGAAGGTGTGGTGGCAGGACCAAGAGTGCTGGAGCACATGGTAGATACCGTACTTTATTTTGAGGGAGAATCAAGTGCATCTTATCGTATTTTACGTGCAGTAAAGAATCGATTTGGATCTACCAACGAAATTGGCGTCTTTGAGATGCGTGGCAATGGACTTTCAGAAGTAGTCAATCCATCTGCTTACATGTTAAAGGGAAGACCAGAGAATGCAGCAGGGTCAGTGGTATCCTGCTCTATGGAGGGAACCCGTCCAATACTGGTAGAGGTACAGGCACTTATATGCCGTACCAATTTCAATCTGCCAAGGCGTACTGCGGCAGGGACTGATTATAACCGTGTGAATTTGTTGATGGCAGTAATAGAGAAACGACTGGGAATTTCTATGTCGGATTGTGATGCTTACATTAATGTGGCAGGTGGAATCCGTATTAATGAGCCAGCCTTAGACCTTGCGTTGGTTGCAGCAATTATTTCAAGTTATCGCAACCAGCCGTTTGATTCCTCTGTGATTTTGTTCGGAGAAGTAGGGCTTACCGGAGAAGTAAGGGCGGTCAGTATGATAGAGCAAAGAGTTGCAGAGGCAGTTAAGATGGGCTGCGAGATATGTATTTTGCCACAGGTTAATATTTCTTCTATTGATAAGACACTTGCAGGTAAGATTAAGCTGATAGGTGTAAGCAACATTAGAGAAATCATAGACTATATGTAGAGGGGCGGTTACCAATGAAAAACTTTGCTGAACAGGCAGATAAGATAATAAATGGCTTTGACAGATCACAGGAAGAACTGGAGGAAATGGCATTTGATCTGTTGAATGCGGTAGACCATGTGAGAAAGCATAACGAAGAGATGTGTGCTATTTTGGAGATGGTTTCAGAGACGGACTCCAAAGATGTAACAGAAGCAACTATCCATGGAATGAATGCAACATTGGCCAGAATAGGGAGAGCTATGAGCCAGTTAGAGGTATTAGTGCACCAGAATGAAGAGATTTGTTCAGAACAGCGCAAAAATGTAGAGGAAGCCAAACAAGCTGTTGACTTCCTCCGTTGTACTTATGATTGGGACTAATTGTTCTTATAATAAGTTATCTAAAAGCTGATGGCTGGTTGGACAATAGAAAGCAGGTACTTTCTGGTCTGCAGAACCAAAGTTCTTTTCAGCAAATAAATTATATATTGTTTCATAAGTCTTGCGAGAGTATTTAAGTGTAAATATTCTCGCTATTTTATCGAATAAAATAGGAGTAATGGAGTAACCCCAGTTAGAAGCAGATTCTATAAGCTCGCGTCTGTCTAATACAGCAGGAGTAATTACCTTTTCTTTGCCGGTAATCGTATTCTTAGCTGTTAATACAATGAACTGTGTCTTCTCATCAATAGAGCAAAGAAGTTCACAAACCTCAGAAATATCTTCACGAATGTGAAGTTCCTGCAAGATATCATACTCAGCGGGTACTTTAAGTCCGACCTCATCTAATTGAACACGATTGATATCGTTAGATTTTACTAAATGAATTAGCTTATCTACACTGTTCTGGCTTAATACTTCGTCCGATACAAAATCATGATTAGAGAGGAAATGAACCAATGTATCAATCTCCTGTTGGGTTAATAAAGAAAGATTAGCATCACTCATAATTTATAGCCTCCTGTATTTAAATTATTATTTAGTTGTAATGTGATTAATATTTTTGATGAGAACCGAAATGGTTCCATCAGGATTCGTAATAAATTCCACATGGTCCGGGTTTTTGTATTCTTCCATTGGAATGTTAATTTCAATGCCCGAATCCGTAGTTAAGAACTGCTTCTCAAGCTTTCTAATTGTCTGCTTATTTTGTGGTGTAACCTCTTCCTTGTGAAGATTATACTTTTCAAGTTTTTCCGTAAAAGCTTCTTTGATTTCAGGTTGGTCGCCATAGATTTTCTCACTGATAACTTCTACATTCAATGAACCTTCTTCTGCAAGCTCATTCTGGATAATGCTTTTGGCTTCCATGTGCTTGTCAAAGTCTTCTTCAAAGTATTTCTTATTAATTTGTTCCACTGCTTTTGTTACAATATTAAGCTTTGTCTTGGAAGACATTTTGGCATGACATTGAAGAAACAGTTCTGATAAATAATTGGTTTTTACACCATTTACCTCATATTTCTTTTCAACAATTTCCACTTCCATTTCAGCCAAGTTAATAATAGCAGCTTCTGATAAACGAGAAGCAGATGGGAGTGTAGCTTTGTATTTGATAATATCATTGCAGTTGTAACCATCCGCTTCACCAGTAAGGTGAATGAAAGTTTCCTTATAATTGAGTTTTAAGAATGCAAGATGCATCTGGCTCTTATACTGATAAGTAGCCACAATAAAATCGGCTGCCGGAATATCAATATTTTGATTCATAATCGTATAAAGGTAAGAGGCAACCTCATGGCTAAAAGGAATGAGATTTTCTTCTTTAAATTCCTTTAACAGTCCTAAAATATAAGATTCCTCGTGAAACTGGCAGTGCTTCAAATCGTCCCCCGAAGCAATCTTAAAAATGTGGTTGCGAATAAAATCATTTAAGTCCGGGGATAAGTCCAGCACCGTGTCCGATAAAACCGGCATACCAACGGTCGAGTCTAATATATGTACAATGGCATTTCTTATGATAATTTCGTCTTTTTCCATGTGAAAATGTAGTCCTTTCAAATGTTCTAAGTATATAATAGCATGTTTGCGTGATTTTTTAAACTGGGTTTTTGGAAACTTCAGCTCTTGTCTTCCGGTTTTTTTCTGGATTATTATATAAATAGATGAAAGTACAGATTGAAAAGAAGAGTGAGTACTTTGAAGGAGGACAAAACATGCAAAAAAGAAACCTGTTAAAAACACTTCTCTCCCTTGCCTTAACCGCAGCAATTGTGGTAGGACTTAACCCTGGGACTGTAAACGCTGCCGGAACGGATGATGTTCTTAGGAATGCCAAACATAAAAAATGTAAAAATTACAGTAGTGATTATGAGATCAAAAAAACCGCACCCCTTCATCCATTGTTACTGTGGATGTGACCAAAACCAAAAGTTTTCATCTTCATCCGGGTGAAAAAATCAAACTGAAAGCAGGAAGTTCCTCTTCAGTAAAATGGTCCAAGTTAAAATCATCCGCATCGGAAATCAGAACATCTGAAAAAGGAGCGAAACTGACAAAAAGTGAAGTATCATCCCAGAACCTTGTGGTAAAATCCGTAACAAAAAAAGAAACCTCCCAGGACATTACAGCGACTGTCAACGGTAAAGCTTATAAATGCAAAATTTATTATCACGGTTATATATCATTAAACGGTCCAGAATCCTTCTTTACCAATACAGATACAACCTATTATATTGGTGGAATTGGAGAAAAAGAGGCTATTAAAACAGAATGGATCGTAGGTGGACGCTTTAATAAAAATGACAAGCATGTCCCAGAAAAAAAGGATAATTATACTCTTGTTTTAAATGAGGGAAAAGGTAATGGACATGTTGTGGTTGCCTACAAAAAGATGACACTTTCTGAATATCATGAATGGTACAGAGAAACTTATGGTTTTAGATTTGGAGCATCTGATCGACATTATATTTGTCCTTATGCTGATTGTGAAGAAAATGACGATGGAATTAACGTTGCACAAGAAAATGAAGAAGGCTGGCTTGTTGCAGAAGGAAATGTATTTGACAAAATAAAATATAGCCATTGGATTGGACGTTGTATGCTTGAAAGTCCAAAAACCCAAATCACCACTTACTACGGCTACTAGGAATTAAAATAAATTAGAACACAAATTATTGAGGTATCGGCTTTATTGCCGGTGCCTCTGATTTTTTGCAAAAAAACTCTGTACTATGCAATACAGAGTTATGGTTGACATTTGAATTTCGATAGGAAAACCTGCGACCTTTATCTACAACAGTAGAGATTATAATTCTTACACTTTGTATTATATAGAATAAGACGAGAAAGGTAAATAGTGTTTATTATTTGATAATATAATTATTTGTATTATGTAAATAAAAACAAAAACATGTATTGTAAATGCAGTTTGTATGAGTTATAATGAGAGCATGATTATCAGTAAAGTATAAAAATGGTATTGTAAGCAAATAGAGGTGTTGTGCTTGAAAAAGAAAAAAGAAGAAATCAATATTCGCTCTAGTGCAGCGGAATATTTAACCTATGTTGCAAGTATCGGTGACCAAAGTGATAGTATTGAGATGCGCTATGAGGATGAAAATATATGGCTCACACAGAAGATGATGGCAGTATTATATGATGTGAGCGTTGCAGCAATAAATCAACATATAAAAAAGGTATATGATGATTCTGAATTAGAACAGGATTCAACTATTAAGAAATACTTAATAGTTCAAACAGAAGGTTCTCGTCAGGTGAGTCGTGAAGTGGCTCACTATAATCTTCAAATGATTATTGCGGTTGGTTTTAAAGTGAATAATGAGCGCGCAGTTCAGTTTCGTAAATGGGCGAATAGCATTGTAAAGGATTACACAATCAAAGGCTGGGTTATGGACAGTGAACGTCTGAAAAATGGTGGTTCTATTCTTACGGTAGAATATTTTGACCGCTTATTGGAACAGATTCGGGAAATTCGTTTGTCGGAACGCAGGTTTTATCAGAAGATTACGGATATCTATGCAACTTCGCTTGATTATGACCGTACTTCCAGTACGACAAAGCAGTTTTTTGCTAAAGTGCAGAACAAGATGCACTATGCTGTTCACGGTCACACTGCGGCGGAGCTAATTTATGAGCGGGCAGATGCGGAGAAACCACACATGGGACTTACTACATGGGCAGCGGCTCCAAGGGGCAAAATTGTAAAAAGTGATGTAAGTATTGCTAAGAATTATTTAAGTGAAAAAGAAATGCGTTCTTTGGAGCGTATTGTATCGGCATACTTAGATTTGGCGGAGGACCGAGCTGAGAGACATATTCCTATGACAATGGAAGATTGGTCAAAACGACTGGATTTATTTCTTATGGCAGATGATAGAGAGATTCTGCAGGATGCAGGGAAGATTACAGCAGAAATCGCAAAATCAAAAGCTGAAACAGAATTTGAAAAATATAGAATTATTCAGGACAGGTTATTTATGTCTGATTATGATAAATTCTTACTTGAACTTGAAGAAAAAGTAATTGAATAAGTAAAACGGAGGAGGAATGGTGGTATGTGTTGTTTAGAACAGTTAGGAAAAAGAGCAAAGGATGCTTCCCGTATATTAGGAAGATTATCCCAACCGGAAAAGAATAGAGGGCTTTTGGAAGCGGCGAAGGCATTGAAAGAGAATGCGGATATGTTATTGGAAGCCAATGAAAAGGACATTCTCCGTGCTAGAGAAAATAACATGAAAGAATCCTTAGTAGATAGATTAAAGCTTACGGAAGCAAGAATTACTGCTATGGCAGAAGGATTAGAGCAGATTGTTGGTTTGGAAGATCCGGTTGGGGAAGTAATCTCCATGAAACAGCGTCCAAATGGCTTGATGATTGGTGAGAAAAGAGTGCCTCTTGGTGTAGTTGGAATTATTTATGAATCCAGACCAAATGTTACGGCAGATGCCTTTGGATTATGTTTTAAGACAGGGAATAGTGTGATTCTAAGAGGAGGAAGTGATGCTATTTACTCCAATCAGGCGATTGTAAAGGTGATTAGAGAAGCTTTAGCAAAATGTGGTTTGCCAGAGGATGCCATTTTATTGATTGAAGACACAAGCAGGGAAGTAGTAACCCGGTTTATGCGCCTCAATCAGTATGTAGATGTGCTGATTCCAAGAGGTGGCGCAGGACTGATTAAGAGTGTGGTAGAAAATAGTACCATTCCGGTTATTGAGACAGGAACTGGGAATTGTCACATTTATATAGATGAAACGGCTGATTTGGAGATGGCAAAGAATATTATCGTTAATGCCAAAACACAGCGTCTTGGAGTGTGTAATGCCTGTGAATCTTTGGTGATTCATGAGAATATTTTGCAGGAAGCAATGCCAGTTATCGTGGAAGCCCTTCAGGAAAAAGGTGTTGAGATTCGTGGTGATGAGAAGGCAAAAGCGGTATGCCAGAACATAAACAGTGCCACAGAAGAGGATTTTGGAACGGAATATTTAGATTCCATTATTTCTGTAAAAGTTGTTTCTTCTATAGAAGAAGCGATTACTCATATCAACAAATACAATACAGGACATTCCGAGTCCATTATTACGCAGAATTACAATAACAGCCAGCAGTTTTTAAATGAAATTGATGCAGCGGCGGTTTATGTCAATGCATCCACTCGTTTTACCGATGGATTTGAGTTTGGTTTTGGGGCGGAAATCGGAATTAGTACCCAGAAGCTTCATGCCAGAGGGCCAATGGGATTAAAGGCACTGACAACAACCAAGTATATTATTTATGGCAATGGACAGATTCGCCAGTAGAGTGTGAAATGGCAGAACGGATTTATAGGGGTTTGATAGGATAAAATAGAAAGACAGGCGGGATTTTATATGAACAAGAAAATTGGGTTTATTGGAAGCGGAAATATGGGAAGTGCTATGATTGCCGGGATTAGAAAGGCAGAACTGGTAAGTGGAGAGGCATTGATGGCTTCTGCAAAGACGGCTGCCAGATTAGAAGGATTAAAGGAAAAGTATGGTATTTTAACTACCTTTGATAATAAGGAAGTAGCCGCGTTTGCAGATATTCTCTTTTTGGCGGTGAAGCCGTATATGTTTGCGGAAGTAATTGCAGAAATCAAAGACAGTGTAAAAGAAGATGCAATTATCGTATCCGTGGCAGCAGGTAAGACGATTGAAGATATCGAAACGGCATTTGGAAAGCAGATTAAATTAGTACGTACCATGCCAAATACACCTGCAATGGTAGGAGAAGCCATGTCTTCAATCAGCCCAAATGTGAATGTAACAGAAGAAGAGTTGGCAGAAGTAAAACAGATTTTTGACTGCTTTGGTGTATCAGAAGTGGTAAAGGAATCCATGATTGATGCAGTAATTGGTGTCAGTGGTTCATCACCTGCTTATGTCTATATGTTTATAGAAGCAATGGCAGATGCCGCAGTTCTTGGTGGAATGCCAAGAAAGCAGGCATATACCTTTGCGGCACAGGCGGTGCTTGGTTCTGCTAAAATGGTATTGGAAACAGGAATTCATCCGGGGGAATTAAAGGATATGGTATGTTCACCGGGGGGAACAACCATTGAAGCGGTTGCAGAACTTGAAAATCGCGGTATGAGAAGTGCTGTAATCGAAGCTATGAAAGTGTGTATGGATAAATCAAAGGAAATGTCAAAGGGAGAATAAATTATGAAGTTAATGATTGCATCGGATATTCATGGTTCGGCATATTATTGTGAGAAGCTTTTGGAAGCCTATAAAAGAGAAGGTGCAGAAAAACTATTGCTTTTAGGGGATTTGCTTTATCATGGACCAAGAAATGATTTGCCAAAGGAATATGCACCGAAGAAAGTTATTGCAATGCTCAATGAGCATAAGAAAGAATTATTGTGTGTAAGAGGGAATTGTGAAGCAGAAGTAGACCAGATGGTACTGGAATTTCCGGTGATGGCAGATTATGCGGTTCTTTATCTGGATGGACATACGATTTTTGCAACCCATGGACATCTATATAATAAGAACAATCTGCCTCCATTAAAGGAAGGGGACATTTTGTTGCATGGCCATACCCATGTACAGGCAATGGAGCAGGTAGGGGATTATTATTACCTGAATCCGGGTTCCGTATCCATACCGAAGGAAGACAATGTAAACAGCTATATGATTTATGAAAATCGTTCCTTTGTTATTAAGGATATGGATGGAAATATGATTAGAAATATGAAAGTTACAAAGTAGTAGACAGCTGTAGAACGATAAATAAAAACGGCGCAGAACCTTGAAAATACAGGGGTTGCGCCGTTTTTTGCATCAAAAACAGTGAAAAAGTACCAAAGATTAGAGAAAAGTTTGGAGTAATTGTATGGGAATTTAGATGAAACAGTTTTGTAACAAGTATAAAATTGTGAAAAATAGACAAAGGTACAGCTGTAGTCTTAGGTAAATATGTATAAAGATGACAAGAAAATGTCTTTTGGTTGTATACAACACTTCACGATTGGAAAAAATAAGGTAAAAAAACTTGCTTTTTTTTGAAATGGTGATATAATATGTTACAGAAATGTTAACAAGTTATTGGAACAAGGTTAACATTTTGTGTTTTGTTTAGAAACATTTTTAGTAAATCGAAGACAACCATGTAAACAAGCAAGGAGATTATTATGAAAATCAGAAAGTTACTTGCGGTTGCACTTACAGCTACATTATTATGTGGCGGTATAAATGTAAACGCATATGCAGCAGAAGTTAATACTGCAGAAACAGTTACTGACGTAGAAAGTACAGAAGAATCAACAAACGAGGATACAGAGGGCAAAGATACATCCTTAACAGAAGAAGGTTCTGAAGAACAGACTGAGATTACAGAAACAGAAGAATCTACAGAAGGAATAGTAGAATCTGAAACAGAAGAGGAAACAACTGGAGTAAAAGAAACAGAAGAAGAAAAAGCAGCAAGAGAAAAAGCTGAAAAAAAAGCGGCTAAGAAGGCTGAGAAAAAAGCAGCTAAAAAGGCAGCAGAAGAGGAAGCAAAGAAAGCGGCAGAGGAAGCTGCAAAGCCTTCCTATACAGAAGAACAGTTAAGACTTTTATCAGCACTTATTTTCTGTGAAGCAGGTTCCGAACCATACGCAGGTAAGCTTGCAGTGGGAATCGTAGTAATGAACAGAGTGGAATCCAAGTTATTCCCAGGTACATTAAAAGATGTTATTTACCAGAGAAGTCAGTTTGGACCGGCAAGAAATGGTACATTAAATAAAGCATTAGCAGCTTACGATGCTGGAAAGTTTACATCAGCAAATCATAAAGACTCCATCAAAGCAGCAAAAGAAGCGTTAGAAGGAGCAAAGAAAGTAACATACAACGGAAAAGAAATCGATATGAAGAGTACATTGTACTTTAGTGGATATGTTAGAGGAGCAAAATTCACAATCGCAAATCATCAGTTTAAATAATCAGTAATGAATGAATCCCAAGAGTTGGAAAACAGCTTTTGGGATTTTTTGTTTTTTCTTTTGAATTTTTTTACTTTTCTATTAAGGAAATATGTGGTATGATATAGGTTGAGTATAAATCGATAAAAGTCGGTTAGCAACAAGGAGGAACGCCTTATGCTCGCATGGGGCTCGCATTTTCCTTCGGAAAACAAGGAGGACGAAACATGGAAATCGAAAAGACACCAGAAATGGAAGAAAAAGAAGTTGTGTCTAAAAATTTCATTGAACAGATTATTGAGAAGGATTTAGCGGAAGGGCATTGTGAGAAAATTGTAACACGTTTCCCACCAGAACC
>CAZRLE010000020.1:0-19952 GCA_964600705.1 uncultured Lachnoclostridium sp.
ACTCAGAAGGCAAAAAGATGGGTAAAACACAGTCAGGTGCTGTATGGCTTGACCCTAACAAGACATCCCCATGTGAGTTCAACCAATACTGGAGAAATGTTGGTGATGCAGACGTATTAAAATGTATTCGTATGCTCACATTCCTTCCATTAGAAGAAATCGACAAGATGGATGCCTGGGAAGGCAGTGAACTTAATAAAGCAAAAGAAATTCTTGCATTTGAATTAACAAAATTAGTTCACGGTGAAGAAGAAGCTGTAAAAGCACAGGAAGGTGCAAGAGCATTATTCTCCAGCGGAAATGCAGAAAATATGCCAACAGCAGAACTTGCAGATGAAGATTTCATAGATGGCAAAATTGACGTTATCAGCATCTTAGTAAAATCCGGTCTTGTTCCAAGCCGTTCCGAAGGAAGACGTGCTATTGAACAGGGTGGAGTAGCTATCGATGGTGAAAAAGTAGCAGATATCAAAGCAGAAGTTGCAAAAGATGCAATCGGAGCAGATGGTATCGTAGTAAAACGTGGAAAGAAGAATTTCCGTAAGGTGATTTGTAAATAAGAAAATTTATATGGTATTTTGAGAAGGAAGTATCTGTACAAAGCGGCAGATATTTCCTTTTTAAGTCCAACAATCTCTTTCGCAATATCAGCTTGAGAATGGTTGCTCTCTTAATTTATGTACCTGGCGGTATACTTTTTTAGCACTATGAACAAAAACAGAAATAAAATTTGTTAAATTTCACAATATAAAATTGTGAAATTAGAGTTGAAACGAAAAAGATTTTATGATATTCTTAGTAAAAGCATATTTTCTTATTCGGAGTATTACTCGGAATCGCGTATTCTATATACACTATCTTTACAGATTAAGATAAGTATCTGTTTCTTTAGAGATCTATGCTTTTTAAATCATTATTTTAGAATCAGGAGTTTTCTAAGGAATGTGAACTCCTGAGAATACATTTTTTAAGGAGGACACAATATTTGACAACAGAAGAAAAAGTACAACAGAATTACAGGGATGATTTAGCTAAAATTCAAGCATTCAGACTTATGGATGATGATTTTATGACAGCATGTTTTGATGGAAGTCCAGAGTGCGTAGAATTAGTTTTACGAATTATATTAGGTAAAGAAGATTTAATTGTAACAGATGTGAAAGTACAATATTTCATAAAAAATTTGTTAAATCGTTCTGTAAAGCTGGATGTTTTTGCAACAGACAGTATGGGGAAAAAGTACAATGTAGAAATACAGAGGGATGATAAAGGAGCAGGAGCCAAAAGAGCAAGATATAATAGCAGCATGATTGATTCAAAAGTAATGGAAACAGGAACAGAGTTTGATGATTTGCCAGAAAGTTACGTTATCTTCATTACAGAAAAAGATGTGGTGGGAAAAGGAGAACCATTGTATCATATTGAAAGATACATTATGGAGACAGGAGAGTGCTTTGGTGACGATGCACATATTATTTATGTGAATGGAACATATAGAGGTAATGATCCACTAGGATATCTAATGGCTGATTTTAACTGTACAAAAGCATCAGATATGCATTATAATAAATTAAAAGAAAGAGTACAATATTTTAAGGAAACGAAGGAAGGTGTAGCAACTATGTGTAAAGCAATAGAGGAAATGAGAAAAGAGGAACGAGAAGCTGGAAAAATTGAAGGAAAAATTGAAGGAAAAGCAGAATTACTATTTGCAATGTCAAATAATGGGATGACTGATGAAGAAATAGCAAAAATAGTTGCAATGCCACTAGAAGAGATAAAACAATTATTAAAGCGATAAATGATAATATTAAAAAGGGGTGAGCAGCTAACGTACTACTCACCCCTTAGACTATATTTTAATATGCTTCAATATAGACAAATTTTACTCTGTCGCCCCAGCTTTCTTTTACATCTAATTTAGAACCTTTTGGCACTTTTATGGTTTTTGTATGATAAAGGAAGCTATATTCAACAATGGTAGTAATATTGTCAGATACAGTTAATTCATCTAGGTTACAACCTGTTAAAAAGTACCAGTCTATATAGCGAACAGTACTAGGTAATTTTAATTTCTTCAATGAGGTACAAGCTTCAAATTCAGAATGTCCCATTTCTAACAGTCCTTCTGGTAAAGTGATGCTGGTTAAAGCAGGACATTCATTAAAGCTTCCATTGAGGGCAGTGATTTTTGCTTTTACAACGGCAGTTTTTAATTTCTGACATTCCCCAAATGCATAACTATCCATCAAGGTTACATTCTTTGGAATGGTAATACTTGTGAAGCCGGTATTACTGAATGCACCAGTACCAATAGTTTTTAAAGTTTTAGGGAAATTAATGGATTTTAGATTTGTACAATCTAAAAATGCCAATGCTTCAATGGTTTTTAATCCTTTTTTCGGGAAGGTAACCTTAGTTAATCCTGTCATTCCATCAAAGGTATTTTCTTTGATGGTTTTTACCTTACCCTGAATGGTAATAGAAGTAATGGCGGTAGTACGAAGCCATCTTCTGTCGTATTCCGGTGCATCTGCTAAAAATGCAGTAGAGTCAATTTCGGTAACGGAAGCCGGAATGGTTACAGCACCCTTTAAATGTCCGGCATATAATAGTTTTCCATTGCGGATAACTGGTGTATTACCACGGTTTTTGGTAAGCCAAGGTGTGTAGGTAAATACACTGTCTTCCAAAGTGGTTTTGGAAGATTTAAAGGTAACACTTGTAAGTGGGCAAAAACAAAAAGCTTTTTCTCCGATGGTCTTTACCTTAGCTGGTATTTCAATTTTGGTAAGCTTTGTGTATTCAAAGGCCTGCGGTCCAATGTAAGTAAGTGATTCAGGCAAGGTAACACTGGAAAGCTGTGTGTAAGCAAAGGCCTTTTCACCAATGGACTTCACTGTGGTTGGAAGGACAATTTTGGTAATCTGACACCCTTCAAAGGCACGGAAACCGATTTCCTCCAGCTTAGAACCAGAGGCAAAGGTGACAGATTTAAGTGTACGAGGCATAGAAGCATCGTTAATGACTTCAACCTCAGCCGGAATGGTAATGGATGTCATTTCTGTATTATACAGAGCCCATGAACCGATGGATTTGGTGTTTTTTGGAAGAGAGAATTTGGTAACTCCATTTTTTACTTTGATTAGTGTATCATTTAACATGACATAATCTTTCTTTTTGAGAATTTTATCCTGCCATGGTGTGTTATCAAAGCTATTTCCACCGGCATTGCGGATAACCTTTGGTCCACTTACAGTTTTTAGGGAAGTACAATCCGTAAAAGAATAGTTGCCAAGGTAAGCAAGATTTTCTGGTAAAGCAATTTGGGTAAGACTTGTACAGCCACTAAAAGCAGAGATACCAATTTCCGTTAAACTATCAGGCAAAGCTATAGCTTTAAGAGAAGTATTTCCCTGAAAAGCAGTAGAACCAATGGAGACTAGATTGGAAGAGAGAATAACCTCTTCTAAACGTGTATTTTCTTTAAGCGCGTAGTCCCCAATCTTTGTAATATTATCTGGAATGGTTAAGGTTTCGGACAAATAGTTCCCAGATAAAAAGGAAAGGGGAATTTCTGTCATATAGTTTGGAAATTCAAAGGTTTCGAAAGCACAATTCATAAAAACGCCATTTCCAAAAGAAATAGGAGTTTCAGAAAAGTTAATTTTGGCTAAGGAAGAACCCATAAAGGCATAATCATCAATAGTGGTTAAGGTGCCCGGAAAGGTAATCTCTCGAATAGCAGTAGCTCCAAGGCCATACTCTTCAATTGATTCTACACCTGGCATTTCAAGTGTGGTAAGAGCACTACATCCAAAGAAAGCTCTTTCGCCTATGTGTGTAACACTTTCTGGCAGATAGACAGCTTCCATACGATTTTGTAAATGATTTTCCAAATTTGGATACTGTTTATAAATTTCGTAGTAATTAGGAGCAGTATCAATAAATTTAAAATAAAACGCATAATCCCCAATGGCAGTAACCCCTTCTGGAACATGGACAACGGAGCTGTTACCAACATAATATTCTAAAACAGTTCCATTAATATAGAATTCACAATCGTCAAATTCGGCAACCGACGAGTCCGCGGTATAAGGGCTTGGAATATTGTGCCCGGAATCGGCAGAAGCAGTGTTAGTGCTTGATAACAGACAGGTTGATAGTAACATTAAGCTAAAAATAAGCCTTAATAAAGATTTTCTCATTATGATGTCCTCCTCTATTGTGATACGCGTAAGTTTATTATAAATAAAAACTGGCATAAAAGCAATTTCAAACGAAATGCTTTTTTGCCAGGCTGATAAGGAAAATATTGAAATAAGGCTACCGCAATCCCATTGGCTTTAGACAATGGGTAGTTCACAGTGGTATGGTCAATTAGGCGATTTTATTCTTTTTTGTATGAGTTGTGTAATAATTTGTTGATTTTTCTCTTATTTTTGATAAAATAAAAGTGGACGGAGTAAAAAAACACACAAGAAGACAAAGGAGTGGGTAGTTATGAAAAAAATCAAGGTTCTATTATCTGCATTGGCTCTCGTACTTATTTTAGGAATGTTTACACAGACAGCGTATGCAGCAGAAACAACAGTTCATGAAGTGGATGACATCGAGGACGTATCAGGTTTAACCTCTGATGTGTACCAAGTTGGGACAGGAGAATATAACGAAGTAATTAAGTTCCATTTAGACAAGCCGGCATATGTATATCTGAAAGGATATTCCAATGTAGCGGTTGAGTTTAATAACCTTGGAACTATTGAACATTTTGCAGTTTACACAGATGAAACATGTATCAACAGAGTGTTAGGTGACAGAGTTGAGCCAATCTGGTTTGAAGAAACAAAAGAAAAATTCTTATGTCTGGATGCAGGCGATTACTGGGTAAAGGTTGCAAAAGAAAATGTAGAAGATTCTGCAGAATACGATGCAGAAAGTAGCGGACAATTTGCACTCACAGTAGCAGCACAGTATTTAGATGTAGACGGCACAAAGAATACAACAAAGTCAAAGGCACAGAAGATAGGTGTTAATACAGATGTAACCGGATTTTTAAGCAGCACAACAAGAAATGCATGGTTTACTTTTGATGTTAAGACAGACAATACAGTCGTTAACTTTGGTATGTCTTTAAAGAATGCTTTTGAAGGTAAAGAAGGTTATGAACCAGATTATACAGGATTTACTGTATATGACTCCAAGGATAATATTGTTGCAAGCTGGAATGTTGCAAGTGAATATAATAATACAGTCCTTACAGATACTTACACATTTAAGAAAGGTACTTATTATGTGAAGTTTAGTGGTGACAGTGCATGGGATGACTGGGGCGACTTATATGAGTTAGAAGTTAATAACAAGGGCGTTGTAAAACTTCGTGTTACTGCAGTAGAAGTTCCAACAGTGAAATCGTGGAAGAATACGGGAAAGAGTAAGGCTAAAGTAGCATATAATAAAGTGTCTTCCCCAGAAGGCTATGAAGTACAGTATGCTACAGCTTCTGATTTTAGTGATGCCAAGGTTGTGAAAGTAAAATCTAACAAAGCGAAAGCTGCGATTTCCAAACTTAAAAAAGGCAGTACCTACTATGTGCGTGTAAGAGCATGGAGTTATGATACATTTGATGACGTAGTATATGGTAACTGGAGCGCAGCAAAAAGTGTTAAGATTACGAAATAGAAATTAAAGCATTCGGCTGATAGTTGAAAATCCGTAGAGACAATCTGCGGATTTTCTTTTCAAAGAATTTTATGAAAATATATTTGTAGTTGAAGAAAAGTGTCGGATGCGGAAGGTGGGATGAAAATGAAGAAGCAGATTTTAGGGATGATCCTGATTATGATAATTGGTATTAATGCATGCGGTTGTCAAGGTGAGAAGGTGGATGAGCCTTCCATGGAAAGCACAATGGCAGAACAGGGAGCAGAAGAAGAGACACCTGACGCAGCGTTAGACGGAGAAAAAGAAGCAGGAGAAAAACAGGAAAGTGGCATACGAGTAGAGGAGGAAACAAAGAAAATAACAGCGGAAACAAACGAGGGGGAAGAACAAGACCCAAATTACATGGGAGATATGTATGACCCATGGGCTTCCGAATATGTAGATGATGTAGATTTAAGATATGTAGAGAATTTGAGTGATGAAGAAGATGGTATGATTTCCACTCAGCTTAATATGGCAGAAGACTATGGTCATATTGAAGAGAAGGATTTTAGTTTTATCAATGAATTAGATGAAACGGTATATTATTACGAAATGGAGTTACTTCATTTTGATAAAGGTTCAGTGCCAGATACCGTAATTGCATATTTAGAAGAATATTACGCAAAGAAAGAAACAGAATATAAGCAGTATGGCGAAGAAGAACTGGATGCAGAATGGAAGTATCGTTTAGAAATGGAAAATGCAGGTATGGAATTGGAAGAAATGCAAGGTGGAGCAGGAAGTTATGACAAACTGTATTTCCAGTACATTCCTTATATTGGTGAGGATTATGTTAGTGTTGTTTATTATGAGATGAACTGTATGGGTGGTGCTGAGTACGGAACCTTAGAAGCTATCACCATTGATTGTAAAACAGGGGAAGAAGTAACGGCAGCAGAGGTGCTTGGAATTACCAATGATGCAGAACTTCGTTGTGAAATCAGTGATAAAATGGGCGCAGAGGGTATTCTTACATGGGATGAGCTAGATTATTATATCACAGATAAAGTAGTTGTATTTTTTGGTAAACCATACTGGATGCAGGGAAATTATGATGATGTAGTGGTGTATCGATAGTATAGGGAAGAAATTTATAAAAAAGACTCATTTTAGCAGGCTCTCATTATTGTGGGAGCTTTGCTTTTGAACAGTAAAATAACAAACAGGACAATTACCGCTTTGAAGTGATAGTTGTCCTGTTTTAGATAAAGTTACTTTCAAATGATTAGAAATTTGCCTTATACACTCGCAACACATTTTTATAGCAGATTTTTTCTAAATCACTTTCTGTAAATCCATTTTTCTTTAGTAAATCGAAAAGCTTTGGCATATAACTGGCATCAGGAATTCCCTGATTGGTTGAAATGCCATCAAAGTCGCTGCCAAGTCCAAGACATTCCATACCGCCCACATTTACGATGTGCTTTGCGTGAGCGACAATCGCTTCCATGGTTCCAGGATTTGGTTTGTCAGGAACTGGGTCGGTGAGGAAATTGGCACAGAAATTAAGTCCTGTTACGCCACCTGCATTAGAAAGCTTCTTTATCATGTCATCTGTTAAGTTTCTGGCTGCACCACAGACACTTCTCGCATTAGAGTGGCTGGCTACAAATGGTTTCTTGCTATATTTTAATACATCATAAAAACCGGCATCAGAAAGATGGGATACATCTACAATCATGCCAAGATGGTTCATTTCCTCCACAAAAGCAATTCCGGTTTCAGTAAGTCCATTTACGGTATCAGCTTTATTAAGACTGACAGGTGGAACATTTTTGGAAGCCATTGCTTCTGTGTTAGGTCTGATTTTGCTTAAATCCACATTAGGAAATCCAATTTCATTTGGGAAGTTCCAAGTAAGAGTCATCATGCGGACACCAAGACGATGAAGCATGCGAAGTACAGAAAGGTCACCAAGGCACACGCCGCCTTCTTCTACGGTAAGAAGAGCAGAGAGTTTGCCGTCTTTCTCGTTTTTCTCAATATCATCATAAGTAAAGACTGGTGCAAGGATATCTTTGTTTGCTTCTAATTCCCTATAATAACAGTCAGCCAAAGTAAGAACATCTTTTAATGGGCTGTTATCTGTTGGAGTAATGTCGTTGTGATTTTCGTCTAATTTCCTTAAAGGAACAAAAAGTGCGAAGTTCTGTACCAGAGAATTAAAGTCTTTTAGTTTCTTTAAATCGATATGTAAATTGTTTTCGCGAAGACCACATTTTTGCTGGTGAATTTCAAAAATGGTGTCACAGTGCATGTCAATATATTTCATGTAGCTACCTCCTGATTTGAAAGGACTTACGATTAGTGCATGGTTAGTCCACAGAATAATTATATTTATAATAGCACAAAAATGAAGAGAATTTAACACTTCTTTTTATTATTCTTTCAATCTTGATATTCGTTGTCATATCCTTCTTTTTATCTTGATGTCTCCATGATAATGGTTATAATAAGATACATAGAATCAATGTAACAAGAATGGAAACCATGGAAGAAGTGGGGGGATACTGTGAAATATATGGATGTAAAAATAGCAGCATCTGCATGGGGATTGTCCGAAAGAAGAATTACCATGCTTTGCCGAAGTGGTCGTATTACAGGTGCAACCAAAGAAAATGGAATGTGGTTTATTCCAGAGAATGCAAAGAAGCCAGAGGATGGGCGTAGCAATAAAAAAAGTCAGGTTGTTGGTAAGATAGAAGCTCTTCCATTACCGATTGGTGTATCCAATTACAAAGAATTGGTTTCTAAATATTATTATGTAGATAAAACGTTACTCATTAAAGAAGTTTTGGATATTCGTGCTAAGGTATCCTTGTTTACTCGTCCAAGACGTTTTGGAAAAACACTTACACTGGATATGATTAAGACTTTTTTTGAAATTTCGGATACAGATAATAGTAGATATTTTAAAGATAAGAAGATATGGGAGTGTGGAGAACAATATCGCAAAGAACAGGGAAAGTATCCAGTTATTTCAGTTACATTTAAAGATATAAAGTTTGAATCCTGGGAACAGACCTTTGAAGCAATTAAAGATGTAATTGCTAAGGAATATAGAAGACATCTTTATTTGTTGCAAAGTGAAAAATGTAACCAATACGACAAAAAATATTTTCAAAATATATTAGATGGAACAGTTACGGAAGTGGGACTTGTTGGTGCGTTTTCTGAACTTTCTTATATGTTGAATGCGCATTATGGAAAAGCGGCAGTAATTATTATCGATGAATATGATACACCGATTCAGCAAGGATATGCAGAGGGGTATTATGAAAAAATCGTGGGTTTTATGCAAAATTTACTTTCGGGTGCCTTTAAAGACAATTCTAATCTGGCATTTGGCTTTATGACAGGAATCTTGAGAGTGGCAAAGGAAAGTATATTTAGCGGGCTTAATAATCTTATGATTTATTCCATTTTAGATAAAAAATATAGTGAATATTTTGGGTTTGTAGAAGAAGAAGTGAAAGAGATGGCTCGCTACTATGAGTCAGAAGATAAACTTGATGAGATTTGTGAGTGGTATGACGGATACCGATTTGGTAATATAAATATTTTTAATCCGTGGTCTGTAATGAATCATTTTTGTGATAATTGCACACCAAAGGCATATTGGCAATCAACAGGGGATAATAGTATTATACGACAGATTGTGGCTGAGGCAGATGAAGAAACTACAGAGAATTTTTATCATGGACTTATGCCTGGAATTATTATTGAATTAAAGGTTAACAGAGACAATTCAGAATAAAAAGTAAATTCGACTGATAGAAAGGTAAGGAATGATTTTGAAGAAAAAAGAACTTTCAACCACGCAGATTATTCTGCTTGGATTTCTTTTAACAATCATAATAGGAACTATTTTGTTAAGTATGCCGTTTGTGACAGTAAGTGGTAAGCCAACACCTCTTGTGGATGCGTTGTTTACGGCTACGACTTCGGTATGTGTGACTGGTCTTGTTGTGGTAGATACCTATGCACACTGGAATTTCTGGGGGCAATTCATTATTCTGATACTGGCACAGATTGGCGGACTTGGTGTGGTTAGTATTACAACAGGAGCGCTGCTACTCATTGGGCAGAAGGTGTCTTTAAAGGATAGGCTCCTGATAGGTAATGCTTATAATCTGGATACTTTGTCCGGTCTGGTTGCGTTCTTTAAGAAGATTATTTTGGGAACCTTTATTGTAGAAGGCTTAGGTGCCATTGGATATGCGTGTGTTTTTGTTCCTCAGTTTGGATGGAAAAAGGGAATATGGGCTTCTGTTTTTAATGGGGTATCTGCTTTTTGTAATGCAGGTATGGATATTATCGCACCGGATAGTCTTGCACAGTATGTATCAAATCCGTGGATTAACTTTGTAACCATTATGTTGATTATATTAAGTGGTCTTGGCTTTGTGGTCTGGTGGGATGTGCTGGGAGTATTGAAAAGGATAAAAAATAAAGAAATTCCGTTAAAATGGATATTTAGAAAGTGTACTCTTCACACAAAGATTGTGTTAACCATGACAGGTATTTTGTTGTTTGGCGGTGCATTTTTGATTCTAATTTTGGAATACCAGAACCCGGCAACCTTAGGAGGGTTGTCATTTGGAGAAAAGCTGATGGCAGCGTTCTTCCAGTCGGTAACAACCAGAACCGCGGGATTTTTTACCATTCCACAGCAGAATTTTACAGATGCTTCCATTCTGGTATGTATTATTATGATGTTTATCGGCGGTTCTCCTTCCGGAACAGCAGGCGGTGTAAAAACTACAACCATAGCAGTGATTTTAATTGCAGCTATGTCGATTATTAAGGGAACGGAAGAAGCAGAAAGCTTTCGCCGTGCCATTCCGCTTAAGACCATACGAAAGGCAATGGCAGTTGTACTTGTCAGTCTGTCGGTTCTTTTAACGGGAACCATTGCACTTTCGGCGGTAACTGGAGGGGATTTGGCAGATGTTATCTTTGAGGTTGCCAGTGCAGTTGGTACGGTGGGACTTACAAGAGGATTTACATCATCCATGAACACAATAGGAAAGCTCATTATTATTGTGTGTATGTATTTGGGTAGAATTGGTCCGATTTCACTGGCAGTCGCCATTCAGGCTAAGAAAAGACGTGGTTTGGCAAGTTACGCAGAAGAAGATGTGACGGTTGGATAAAGTTTTATTTCGCATCAGTTGCGAAAATAAGACATGTTAAATTGCACTTGTTAAAGCTGTAACAATAGAAGAATTTGGTATATACTTTAATCAATCGAAAGGGAATTAAATAATATGAAAAAATCATTCGCAGTATTAGGGCTTGGAAAGTTTGGAATGAGCGTAGCAAGAGAATTATCCAGAGCAGGTGCGGAAGTACTTGCAGTAGATATCAATAAGGAAATGGTTCATGAGGTTGCCGATGATGTAACCTGTGCCATGTGTGCCGATGTTCGCGACGCAGAAACTTTAGAAACTTTAGGACTTTCCAATATGGATGCAGTTATCGTGGCAATTACAGGAGATCTAAATGCCAGCGTGATGGCAACTATTTGTTCCAAAGAAGCCGGAGTGCCATATGTTATGGCAAAGGCGGAGGATGAGATTCATACGAAGATTTTAAAGAAGGTAGGAGCAGATAAGGTCATTATCCCGGAAAGAGAATCAGGTACACGAACAGCAAGAATGCTTCTTTCCAGTAACATTGTTGATTTTATCGAACTTTCTAAAAATATCTGTCTCATTGAAGAAGAGATGAAGGAAGAGTGGATAGGTAAGAGCCTTCGTGAACTCAATCTTCGTCAGAAGCATAAGATGAATGTGGTAGCACTTCGAAAGGGTGAAGAAGTGATTGCCAATATTTCACCGGATAAGCCTTTGGAAGAAGGGATGCGCCTTATGGTAATTATGGATAGAAAAGACTTACCGAAAAAATAAGGTGTAACGCAGAGAGAACAAAAGATTACCACGAAAGAGATGATAAGAATGAACTTAGTAAAAGAATTAAAGAAAAGACCAGATACCATCTGGCTTCTCCCAATCAATGCACTAACCATATTTTTTCAGTTTTTGATTTTGGGAGATAGTATATTTCAAGTATTACCGATAGCAGAAGATTCTGCGCTACAGGTGATTGGAACCGGTGCAGAAATCGTTGCCGGGTTATATGGTCTTACATTAACCGGATATATTTTCTTTATGGATTATTTGCAGGAACAGATAAGGGATAATGCGTTGGTGTCAGAAGTAGTGAAGCTTTTGAGGAGACGTTATTATAAAATAATATGTGTTATCTCGGCACAAACGATTATCGCAATTGTGGCGGCTATTATACTTAATTTTTATGATCTGCAAAGTGAATTTCTTCCGGCAGGAATACTTAGATTTCTGGTAGACGAGTGCTTGTTTTTGATGATTACAGTTGTAATTGCTATTGTATATTTCGTTTTGGATATTGTTAATCCGGATAAGATAGCAAAGGTTAGTCAAAAACATAAGGAATTAATGGAAGAGGCAGAGGAAGAAATTGAAAGTGCAATTCCGGTGGATATTCAGTTGGAAGAAACAAGAGAGAGTTTTACCCGGACAGAGCAGAATGTTTCAGAAAAGGTCAATTCAAAGCAACCTTCTAAGAAGTTCAAAATGCCAGCTGCTCGTAAAGAGGAAAAGGGTAATGTGCAGGAATTTATAAAAGATTATCAGGAAATTGAAGTTTTGCTTAAGAATTGCTGCAAGGGGCTTGTAAGTAGCTATGTTCCGAGGGAATCATTCACAGTGGGTGGTATGAAGGAATTTATGATTCCTCTGAACGCACAAAATCCAAGACTATTTGCTAAGATAAGTCGTCTGCAGCAGTATTATTGCTATATGATGTTTAGTAAGGAGCAGACAGTGTCTAAGAAAATGTGTATCTTGGCAAAAGAGGTGAAGGCAGAGTTAATCAAGATGAATCTGGGTGAGTAAAAAATAAGGAATATTTCAGTTCTGAAAACAGAACTGGCATAGATAAAGAAAATATCGCCTAAAACGGCGAAGGAGAAATAAGCAAAAAAGAGGAGGAAAGTTTATGCAGCAAAACACAGTGGACTATGATCCAAGAGTAGAAAAACTCAAAAAACCTTTGAAACACATGAAAGCAGCGGGGGCAATTGCGTTTATCGTAGCAATTCTTGCGGTATGCCTGATGAATGGTTTTTATACCTTAAAAGATCAGGAACAGGCGGTAGTTACAACATTTGGAGTACCACAGACCGTAACGGAATCCGGTATGCACTTCAAGATTCCATTTATCCAGCAGGTACATAAATTGCCAACTGCAATTATGGGATTTTCTATCGGATATGATCAGGATACAGGTGCAAGTATTGAGTCAGAATCTCTTATGATTACCAATGACTACAATTTTGTAAATGTAGATTTCTATGTAGAATATCGCATTGGTGACCCAATCAAATACCTTTACAATTCATCCGAACCACAGATGATTTTAAAAACACTTGCCATGAGTTATATTCGTGATACCATCGGTCTTTATAATGTAGATGATGTAATTACAACTGGTAAAAATGAAATTCAGGCAGAAATTAAAGAAAAGTTAATTAAGAGAATGGAAAAAGAAGATATCGGTATTCAGGTAATCAATGTAACTATTCAGGATGCAGAACCACCTACAGCAGAAGTATCCGATGCTTTCAAGGCAGTAGAAACTGCAAAACAGGAAAAAGAAACAGCCATTAACAAGGCAACCAAATACAAAAACGAGCAGCTTCCGGCAGCAGAAGCGAAAATTGACTTAATCTTAAAGGAAGCAGAAGCAGAAAAAACAGCCCGTATCAACGAAGCTAATGGTCAGGCAGCTCGTTTTGAAGCACTTTATGCAGAATATAAGAAATATCCGTTAATTACAAAACAGCGTATGTTCTATGAAACGATGGAAGAAATTCTCCCAGAGTTAAAGGTAATTATTGATAATGGGGATGGAAGTACACAGACGGTCATTTTAGATGATTTTTCCGGTAAGTTATCCGGTGAAACACAGACAACAAAGGAGGGGAACTAAGCTATGAAGAAAGGTAAAGTAGTTGGAAGCGTTTTAGCACCATTTTTTATCCTTGCATTAGTGGTTATTTTAAGTAACTCAATCGTGGTAACCCAGCATGACGAATATAAAATCGTTCGTGAATTTGGTAAAATTGTAAAAGTGGTAGATACATCAGGGTTATCCTTTAAAGTGCCATTTATTCAGAGCACACAGTCCTTACCAAAGAATGTACAGCTTTACGATTTGCCAATTTCCGATGTTATCACAAAGGACAAAAAGACAATGGTTTGTGACAGTTTCGTGCTTTGGAAAATCACAGACGTACAGAAGTTTATCAAATCCTTAAGTGGACAGATTCCAAATGCAGAATCCCGTATTAACACAATGGTTTATAATTCTGTAAAGAACGTAATCAGTAGTATGCCTCAGACAGAGGTAATCAGCGGTCGAGATGGAGAGCTGGCAGAGGCTATTCGTAATAACGTTGGCAATACACCAGACCAGTACGGAATTGATATTATTGCCATTGAAACAAAACATTTAGATTTACCGGATGCTAACAAAGCAGCGGTTTATGAGCGTATGATTTCCGAACGTAATAACATTGCAGCTCAGTATGCCGCAGAAGGTAGTTCCGAAGCACAGAAAATCAAAACAGAGACAGATACAACAATTGCAATCCAGATTTCCGAAGCTGAGGCACAGGCAGAAAAGATTATTGCAGAAGGTGAATCCGAATACATGAAAATCCTTTCCGGTGCTTATAATAGTGAGGATAAGGCAGACTTTTATACCTTTGTTCGTTCTTTAGATGCAGCGAAGCTTACTATGACAGGAGATAATAAGACATTAATCCTTTCCAAGGATTCTCCGATTGCACAGATTTTTACAGAAATTGACTAAAAAATATACGCGAAAAGAAAACCAAGCGACACCGAAGGTGACATTTGGTTTTCTTCGCGATAATGAGCAAACAGCCTGTGAAACAGGCAATAAAGCACGAAGTGCGAGTTTGCGAATGAGTAATGTATGGTAAAATCTGACTTGAGAAATGGAGTAATATAATGGTGAATAATAAAGAAAAAGAATGGGATAAATTGTTAAAAATCAGAACATCCGGGCGGGATGATTCTAATTCCAATCAATACAATTATCCTTACGAGCCAACCCCTTATGCAGTGTTAGAACGTTTAGCCAATAGTGGTCTGATAGGGAAGAGAGATGTGGTACTGGATTATGGCTGTGGGAAGGGCAGAGTGGATTTCTTTTTAAATTACCAGACTAGGGCAAAAACCATAGGAATTGAGTATGATGAAAGAATTTATCAGTCACTTCTGGAAAATCAAAAAACAGCCATAACCGAAAAAAGTGCCTATGATAAAAAGGCAATGTTCTTGTTGGAAAGAGCAGAAAGGTATGAAGTGCCGGAGGAAGTGACAGGATGTTATTTCTTTAATCCATTTTCTGTGGAATTATTACAGAAGGTCATAGCAAGAGTGGTAGAGTCCTATTACAGAAAGCCACGGAAAATACAGTTATTTTTCTACTATCCATCAAAAGAATATATTTCCTATCTTATGACCATAAATGAGTTGCAGTTTGAAGATGAGATTGATTGTAGTGACATCGGTGATGGAGAAAAACAAAGAGAGAGAATCGTTGTGTTTGCGATGGATATGATGTAGCAGGAAGCAGGTGTTGTACCTGCTTTTTGTTATTTGAAAAACTAAGAATTGATATGTACAGGATGTCAAATTCATGTTAAAATAATGTACAGAACTATAAAGGGACGGATAATACAAAGGAGAATACGATATGGCTATCATGAACAAGAAAGTACCAAATGATTTGGTTGTTGCATTGAGTAACTACCAGGATGTGGATTATCAGAAGAAGTCACCAGAGTTACAGTCGATTTATAATAGAGTTGTTAGTGCACATAACAGTGTAGAAGATGTGTTTAAGAAAAACATGAGCTGTATGTTGTCTATTTCTGGTGTGGACCTTCAGGTGAATTATCAGATGGATAAGCTTCATGGTATGACAGGGGAAGTAGCGGATGCAACACAGGCTATTTTTGATGCTTCTAAGAGTTCTGTATCAGTTGCAGAAGAGATTGCGGGTCAGCATGAGCAGTTGACCACTACTATTACCGAAACAGCGGCAGACAGCGACAGGGTATATGAGAATATTGAACAGGGTCAGAATGAACTGACGAATATGAAGGAGTTGTCCAGTTCGACGATTGGTCTTTCCAAACAGACACAGGATGATATGAATAACCTCCTTTCTGTAGTAGGACGTATGAATGAAGTAATCAAGGGAATTAACTCGATTTCAAATCAGACTAACCTGCTTGCGTTGAATGCTTCCATTGAAGCGGCTCGTGCCGGTGAAGCAGGACGTGGCTTCTCGGTTGTTGCCGATGAAATTCGTAAGCTGGCAGAAGAAACTCAGAAATTGACAGCAACTATGGGTAATTTTATTGAGGATATTCGTGTGGCTTCTGAAAAATCAGCAGAAAGTGCAACCAGTACAGTAAGTGCATTGGGGACTATGTCGGACAAAATTGCTGTTGTATGGGATATCAATGAAAATAATATGGAAGGTGTAAAGCACATTGCTTCCAATGTAACTTCTTTAGCAGCGGTTAGTCAGGAAATCAGCAGTGCTATGCAGGAATTGGAAAGTCAGACGAGTGAAATTACTGATCAGTGTGACCATTTGGGAGATATAAGTGAACAGATGGGCAACGTTGCCAATGAAGTAATAGAATCTGTTCGTCCGTTCTACAGAATACAAGATGAAGTGGAGATGGCACTGGGAACCATATATGGTCTTAGTAAAGATGTGTATTTCAATCATGACCAGAGAACCTATTTTATGTATCTCAAATGGATGGATGCAAACCAGAAGAGTTGGACTGCCAAGCTTCGTCAGATGCTAGATTCGAAGGAAGTGCTTCCAATTCAGCTTAAATCAGATAAGACTGGCTTTGGGCAGGTTTATAAAATATTTACACCGCATAATTATCCAGAAGCTCTTCCGCTTTGGAAGACAATGGGAGAAAATTATACTAAGCTTCATGAGTGTGGGAAAAAGCTTCATAATGAAGTTTCCCGCGGTAATTATGACGAGGGAGAACGCTTTTATAAAGAAGCGGAGAAATTGTCAGGTGCGATTTCAGATAATATACAGGGACTTGTCGGTAAAATTTCTACTGAAGATTTCTCAGAACAGTTTGCTATGAGACAGAAAGAGTCTGTAGAAAAATATTAAAAGTATATAAAGTGGATAAAGCAAGAAGCAGGCGAATGCCTGCTTCTTGTGGCGTTGAATATTTATTATTTATAACAGTGCCAAAACTGTGACTGTATGGTTACTATAATTTCGCCTTCGGCTTCTATTTTGGCAAAGAAATATTGTTTTAAGGCAGCTTCATATTTTCTCAAAATCTTCTCGTGATTTGGATATACCTTTAGCAGTTTTTCAAATAAGTCATCTGCGTTGTAGTAGTGCCATTTGTTAGGAAGAAGAACAGATTCCACTTTGCAAAAGTATTTGTTTAGAGTAGAAATCATTTCCTCTCGTTTCAATATTTCCTGTGAGGTTAATTCATCTAAGAAGTTGCTTTCTAAATCTAAATTAGTAAAGATATCCTTTAGCCATCTATGCCAGCTGTTCACGTTTGCGCCATTAAAAGAAAATATACCGGTATTGCTTAAAACGTCACTGACATGGGAAAGAAACTGTTCTTTGTCATGTAATACACTGCTGATATAGTGAGCAATAATACAGTCATAAGTTCCTTCGGATTGAATCTGAGTCCAGGTACTTTCTTCTTCAATATCCATAAAGTTTATATCAAAGCACACATCTTTTGGCAGAGTATCTTTGCATTCAGAAATATACTCTACTAAATTGTCTGCCCAGGTTCCATGTAAATCGTATCCATAAACTTGAAGTCCTTTCGGGATGTCAGTCCAGTTATTTCTCCAAAGGTTTCCATAGCCGCAGCCAAGGTCTAACACTTTACAATTTTCTTTTAGAGAAAGAGAATGAAAAATTCGTACATACCAATCCATTTCCTTGTCAGTATGTTTTTGGGCATCCCAGTATCTTTCATCTGCATTTTGGTCTTTTCCAATCAAACGGATAATTTCAGCAGCATCATCCCAGTTCAGAGTACCGGTATTGCGCTCAAGAGTGCGGTTAATGGCAGCGATGGATTTCTCTAATTGGTATTTTTTCTCTTCCATTAGACGTACTTGTTCACGCAACATACTTTCTACGTCTTGTGGCTCTTCAGAATTTAATCGGTCACGAATTTCTTCCAATGAAAATCCGACTTGTTTTAATGCAATAATCTTTTCTAAAATTAAAAGGGCTTCTTTGTCATAAAGCCTGTAATTACCCTCAGAATAACCAGAAGGCTTTAATAGTCCTTTTTGGTCGTACAGACGGATTGCTTTTTGGGAAATGCCTGCCTTCTTTGCAATTTCTCCAGAGGTCATTTTGTTGTTCATATCGTCATTTCTCCTTTCTGGGGTACCCTATATTATACTTATAGAGGATGCCCTTGGGGAAGAGTCAAGAAAAAAATATTTTGAAAAACCAGATTTTCATCTTGGCAAAACAAAATTTAGCAGAATTTTTTAATAGTGCAAGAAGCAAGAAGCAGGCGAATGCCTGCTTCTTGTGGTTTTATGGTTATTTACATTTCGAAGGTTTATCAAATCCTGGGTTGAAAGCATAGAAGTTTTTAAAGTTCAAATCATCCTGTACTCTTCGAAGTGCTTCTCCAAATCTTTGGAAATGCACTAATTCACGCTGTCTTAAGAAGCGGATTGGGTCGCAGATTTCTGGGTCTTTGATAAGACGGAGAATATTGTCATAAGTCGTACGAGCTTTTTGTTCTGCGGCTAAATCTTCGTGAAGGTCTGTAATGGCATCTCCTTTTGACTGGAATTCGCAGGCGTTAAATGGAATACCACCGGCTGCCTGAGGCCATAAGCCTAAGGTGTGGTCTACATAGTAGTTTGCGAAACCTCTGCCTTCGATTTCTTCTGGGGTTAAGTCGCGTGTAAGCTGGTGAACAATGGTAGAAATCATTTCCATATGGGCCAGTTCTTCTGTACCGATATCAGTAAGAAGTCCGGCTACTTCTCTATATGGCATGGCATATCTTTGGGAGAGATAACGCATGCTGGCAGCTAATTCCCCATCAGGTCCACCAAACTGACTGATGATGACTTGAGCCATTTCTGGGTTGCTTTTCGTAATATTGATTGGATATTGTAAACGCTTTTCATAATTCCACATTTAACGGCACGCTCCTTCCCAAGGCCATGGGGTTTTTACCCAAGCCCAATAATTGTTGCTGCATACATTTTCCAGTTTTAAAGGACCATAAAGCCGGGTATATTCTTCAACCGCCTGATTATAAAGCTTTTTATAGTTGTCATAATACTCCATTGCCTGTTTATCGTGGGGATGAGTGTCAAGATAAAGAGTTACATCATCAATGGCGAAGCCCACTTCGTGAATAAAGCGAAATAATTTTGCCTGGTTACTATTTGCCATATTAGTCACATCTCCTTTCACAATGACCGCTCTGTTCGCCTTGCATGGTTCTTCTACATTGTCCGCTACGTTCGTATGACATAGTTCCTTCGCGTCTTTCCATGTGTCCTATAGATTCATATTGTTCTCTTGGGCACATGCGTTCACGTTCTCTCATTCGGCACTCGCCCATATTTCTGCATACTCTGGAAGCATGCTGGAATGGGAAAAGGAGTTCCTCAAAGATGGTGCCATGTTCCAATCCCTTTGAACCATCATAGACATTCTGCCATTGCTGCCATGGTACATATGCCATAGCAAGAGGCATCCTCTGTAACTGGTCATAATTCATGCTTTCGCCACAAGACATGGAACTTTGCTCGTGACAGCAGGAATTTGGACTGCACCCCTGTCGGGTCTGTAATCTATTATTCATAAAATTATCATTCCTCTCATATACTAGAAGCTGTTTTTAGCTTACTATAATGTATGATGGCGTTGTGAAAGTGTGCAACTAGAGAGTAGTGGAACGCCTTGGCATACGGAACTAACTATACCAGATATTCGCTAAGATTTATTCATTCATATTATAAAAAGCAATTGTTCCTTTCATAGTCAGGATTTTCTGCGGTGGGCAATTACCTAAATACTTTGATTACGGCAATAAT
>CAZRLE010000021.1:0-19792 GCA_964600705.1 uncultured Lachnoclostridium sp.
TTACATAGAGCATAAAACTACCCCTGTGTGTGATTCAGAACAGTATTGCATTTGCTATTTTCTTTTTGATTTGGTTTGTTAGATGTTCCTTAGCTAGAGCTTCGGCTTTAGCATCGGCTAATTTATTAACTCTTTTATCAATTTCTTCTTTATATAGTTCATCTAATGCTTCGCACATAATTTTATCCTCCTTAAAACAAGTTTCATTGGCATAAACAATGATGTTCATGACGGATTTGTAAAAGCAGGTGTAACCATATACCTTATAAAAGTCATCAATATTTAAAAATCAGATTATCGGCTTCTTCTTCCAGCTCAATCTGCATTCCTGCAAAAAACGCTGAGTGCCATTGTAGCAATTTTTTCTTCTTGTTGCTCAATTCGTGTCCTCCTTATGTAGTTGTCAGGAGTTCACTTGTTCTTAGAAAACCCCTGCTTAAATGTGAAATGTAAAGCATAGATTTTCTAAAGAAACAGATACGAGCTATATCTGCATAGATAATGTATATAGAATACAAGATTCAGAATTGTGATATTCTGAATAAAGAAAATATGCTTTGTATTAGTGTAGCACATACAAAAGCAAAGTGCAACTAATAATTATTTTAACTTAATATCAGTGGGCAGAAAGTCGCATTTGTGGTAAGATTAACATAAAACAGGACTTACCAATAAGGGAAGTGAAGTAATGGGAATTAAGAACGCAGGTGCAATTATTAAAGAAGCCAGATTAAAAGCTGGTTTATCACAGGAAAAACTTTCAGACGGGATATGCGATATTATGTCCTTATCCAGAATTGAAAATGATAATGCAGGGGTAAGTCCGGCTACTTTTAAGAAGTTATTAGAACGTGCCGGAGCAGATGGGAATGCTTTCCCAGTTTTTGCCGATAGGAAAGAGTTTGACGTATTTCAAAATATGCTGGAAATTCGTTATTATCTGGATTGCTGGCAGCTTGATACAGCTTATGAAAAAATCCATGAAGTAGAGATGGCAGGGTATGCAGATAATCTATTTTATTGTCAGCAGTGCCAGCTCTATAAGGGTGAATTATTGCTGAAATCACATATGTGTGATTATAAAGAAGTACAGGAATTGTTATGGGAAGCTTTTCGAATGACATACCCAGAGTTTGAATTGGAGCATTTTCATAACTACCTTTTCTCTATTACAGAAATTGAACTATTGATTGCTTTGGCGGATTGTCTAGTGTATCTGCATAAAGCAGAAGAGGCTTATGTCATCACTAGTCAGATGGAGGAGTATCTAAGTAATACGCAGATAACGTATCAGGAAAAACTTTTATTAAAAGCAAAAAATGCAATCGCTATGGCAAAGACCTTAATTGCCATGAAGGAATATGAAAAGGCGTATGAGAAAGCAGAAGAAGCAAGGAAGATAAGTGTTACAGAACGAAATTACCCTCTATTACATGAACTTACATTTCTGACAGGAGTTTGTGAGTATTATTTTGAGAATTCAGAGAAAGCATATCATTTGTTTGAAATGTGTTTTTATTCTGCATATGCGGCAGGCAGCATCTATTCTACCTTTATATATGAATATGTGAAAGAGACACTTTTACTAGAATGGAAAGAAGATATAAAGGGACTTGTATTGCTTCCATTGAAACAGTACGAAAATATAGCAATTAAGAATGTACCAGAAGGAAAAGGTGTGTACGGCGTTGATATGGATTCTGTTATGCTGTATCAGCTTGGGGACATTATTCGTGATGTGCGAATGGAAAAGAAAATATCACAGGCAGATCTCTCAAGAGGTTTATGCAATCGTTCTATGCTGTCTAAGATAGAAAATAGTACTCTTTATCCAGATAAGTTTTTGGCAGAAACACTGTTGCAAAGATTGGGATTATATAGTGATGCTTTTACAATGTATGGAAATGCAAGAGAGGCAGAGATATATGAGTTGAAAAGAGAAATTGTAAATAGACTTTCACAAGGAAAATATAGAGGAACAGAGTCAATACTATTAAAATTAGAAAAGTTAATAACAGAAAAAGACATTATAAATAAGCAATTTTGTAGTATGATAGATGCAATGTTAAAGAAAGTGGAAGATGTGAAAGTATACGAGCAAATATTGGCCTATACGATTTCTGAATTTGATATTAGCTGTATACAGGATTATGCATTGTCTTATAATGAACTTACAATTATAAACAATTTGGCAAGGATGATAGCGTTGGAAAATATGCACAGGGGAATACATTTATTGGATAAAATATATGAGTATCATAATAAAAGAAACTATTGTATTTTAGAAAAAAATAGGACGTATTTAGTTACAATTTATTCTTTGGTTAGACATCTATATCTTTCAAAAAGATATATAGAAGCATATGAATTGAGAAAAGTAATTTTGTCTGACATGAAAATATATGAATATTTTATACCAGGGAAGCTGGATTTTTTTAATAGCCAGGTATTAGGAGAACTTGGTTATATAGAAGATGCAACTTTATGTGGTAGATGTGCATGTAGTAATAATGAGTTAGTGGAACAATATGAAACAGTGAATATACTAAAAAGGTGTTTACAAAGAGATTTTGAAATTAAATTATAAGGTTTCATAAGGATTTTGAGCAAATAGCCAAAATCCTTGGAAACAGAAGAATAGTGATTAGTTTATTTCGAAAACAAAGTGGTTGTCATCATGTGGTGTGATTTCAATGTTATTGTTATTGGTTCCAACTATAGCAATCAATAACATCATAATTGTAGCTTTTTTCATAATACTATTTTCTCCTCTGTTTGCATTAAATTTGTTTGCTCTTGTGAGCACGTTTAAGATAATATCAGAAAAAAATTAAAAGGGAATATACATAAATGGAACAAAAAAGTGTTCCGTTTACGATATTCCCTTTTTAAATAAATTTTTTATAATTATAAATGTAAAAACGATAAAGAAATTATCAAAGATTAAGTGTTGCAAAAGTCAGATGTTAGAGTTATGATATGCTACAAGAATTTGAAAATTCTTATCAACAACAAGGGAGGAAGTAGAAATGAAAGGGAAAAAAGTAACGTTTTTAAGTATCTGTTTAATGGGTATTATCTTATTAGTGGGATGCGGAAAAACACCGGAAACGATGTCTAAGGGGGAAGCGGCTGCGGAAAGTTTTTTAATGAGATATTATGGTATTTCGGAAGAAGATTTTGTCACATTTGATTTACCAGAGGCTTCTAATTCTTCAGAAGGAATTGTTTCTTATGAGCCTACGGAAGCGATTGAACAGGTAAAGGCATATTATGCGGATTGTATGACAGAAGAGATGTTAAATAATTTCTTTGCAAATCGTCAGGTAACAAAGGTACAGGATATCTGTATAGCGGAAGGTGCAGACAAAGCGGTTTTCAAATCTGTAGAATTAGAAATGCTTGACGGCGTGGTGGAAGAAGGAACTGAAAATTATAATTATAGCTGTGTGTTCACGGTTGGTGAAAAGGAATACAATACATCTGGTCAGATTTCTTTAGTTGATGAGAATGGAGTAATGAAGATATCAAACTTGTATTTGGCAGAGCTGATAGCACAAGGAGAATAAAATGAAAGAGATTATTTTAGAGGCTGGTCAAGGGGGGATTTTTTTAATAAGAATTCCGGATAATGTTGCAGATAATGCTTTGGAATATCAAATGAAGTTTGATAAATGGTTATTTGATAAAAATAATGACCACGGCTATTGGCATACTTGTCCAGAAAATGATGAATTAGCTCTTATGTATAATCCCTCTGAAGCTTTCATAAAATGGCTTAATGAATATGTGATTGACAATGAGGAAAAGGCGATAGTAGTGAAAGAAGATATTTCAGTTATACCAAAAGATATGATAGTTTTACATTTTTAAGTGTTCAGAAAATGAGAACTAATTTAGAAAATGGGATGCACAAAATGAAAGGGAAAAAATTAACGTTTTTAAGTATCTGCTTAATAGGAATTATCTTGTTAGCAGGATGCACAAAAACGCCGGAAACGAAGCCTAAGGGGGGAAGCGGCAGCGGAAAGTTTTTTGATGAGATATTATGGTATTTCGGAAGAAGATTTTGTCGCATTTGATTTGCCAGAGGCTTCTAACGAGGGAGAAGGAATTGTATCTTTTGAACCTACGGAAGCAATGGAGCAGGTAAAGGCTTACTATGCAGATGGTATGACAGAAGAAATGTTAAATAATTTCTTTGCAAATCGTCAGGTAACAAGGGTACAGGATATTTGTATAGCGGAAGGTGCAGAAAAGGCGGTTTTTAAGTCTGTAGAATTAGAAAAGCTTGATTCTGTAGTGGAAGAAGGAACTGAGAATTATAATTATAGCTGTGTGTTCACAGTAGGTGAAAAGGAATATAATGCATCTGGTCAGATTTCTTTAGTTGATGAAAATGGAGTAATGATGGTAGATAATCTGCATTTAGCAGGGATAGAGGAACAAGGAAAATAAGAAAATGTGGAAGCCAAATACATAGCAGTGTATTTGGCTTCTTGCAGTTCTGATATAATAAAAGGGCAGAGGTATTTATAGAAAGGTAAAGAGGAAAAGCTAGAATGAAATACTACACAAAAGAATGGTACAACTCTACGGGAAAACGATTCTACACATCTGGATTAAAGACGATATCAGATAAGACGTATTCGGATGAGGAAATTAAGCAGTTTTATGAGGAAGCGTTACATGCAGAAATTGACCATGATCGTGAGCTTCATAATGCACCGCCAAGTTTTTATTATGATGAAGAATTGTTTACATTAGAAAATTTTAATCTAGAAGATTATCTGATTGTGAACGAGGAAACAGGGGAAGCCCGTCATCCTCAGACTTTTGAGGAACTAAAAATGACTCTTGAGAAAGATAGAAGAGAGGCAGAGGAACGTTTTCAAAATCGACCTCCATTTGATGAAGCGGAGACGATTAAGTGGTTTAAGGCGTCCTATCAGGGAACGCTCCGTCATGGGGCTTCCTATTATCCCGAATGGATTTGCAAGGAAGTGGATATGCGTTTACTTGCCCTGCATTTAATACCGGAGAGTGCGTATACGCGTTTAAAACAGGAAGAGGATGCGTATATAGAGGAAATTGAGCGTTATGAAGCAGAGGCTTTAAGCGTTTTAAGAAGTCAGGATATTCCGGAAGTAATCAAACATAAATTTAGTTTTCATGATGCTGATGTATTAGAGCTTAAGAAGGTAGGCTCTGATGTGGAACTATATCTCAATCGGGATGGATTGCAGTTAGAAGGGGAAAGCCCTTATACAAAGGTCACATTTAAAAATGTAAGTATGCTTGACAGGGAAAAGGGTTTGGTATTTCGTAAGAAAACGAAAAATGATGGAAAAGTAGGTTCAAGCTGCCAATTTCTTTATGATGAACTGTACCGCACCGAAGAAGGGTATGAAGTGCATATGATGCTTTGGACACCAAAGGATTTGAGGTATCTGACGGTGAAGTGTGAGGATATGGAGATTGAAGATAATAGTGAGTATTAGTATATATTCTTTTTCTTATTGGTGTAAATATGATGAAAGTTGTACATAATACTAACGAGCTATCTGCGCATAATCAAAGAATTTGTTATTTAGATACTTGCGCATAATCAAAATGAGCGATACAATGTGCGTATAATCAAAGAATATAACAATGATATATCTGCGCATAATTTGGAGGTGCTTATGGTATTAAAGAGAAAAATATACAAAAAGCTTTTAGCATGGAAGAATGAAAGCCAAGGAAAGAAGGCTTTGCTGGTAGAGGGAGCACGACGTATTGGGAAGTCAACTATTTGTGAAGAATTTGGAAAAAATGAGTATGAGAATTATATCCTGATTGATTTTGCAAAAAAGGATAAGGAAGTTGAGGCGTACTTTGAGAAATATTTGAACGACCTTGATACTTTTTTTATGCTCTTACAAACACATTTTGGGAAAAAATTAACGGAAAGAAAGTCGCTCATTATTTTTGATGAGGTTCAGGTATTTCCACAGGCAAGGGCAGCAATTAAATATTTGGTGGCAGACGGACGATATGATTATATTGAAACAGGGTCACTCATATCTATCAAGGAAAATGTAAAAGATATTGTGATACCATCCGAAGAAAGACACATCAATATGTATCCATTAGACTTTGAAGAATTTGCAATGGCATTGGGTGAGGAGTTGCTTATAGAATATATCAAAAAGTGTTTTGAAAAGAGAGAGCCGTTAGAGAGAAGCATGCATAATCAAGCAATGCTGTTATTTCATCAGTATATGCTTGTGGGTGGGATGCCAATGCCCGTAGTTGCCTTCATAGAAAATAAAAAGGATTTCACCGAGGCAGATAAGGAAAAGAGAGATATTCTTAAACTGTATCGTGGAGATATTATGAAGATAAATGCACAATATAGAAGTAAGGTGCTTGCAATTTATGACCAGATTCCGGGATTTCTTTCACAACATGAAAAAAGAGTGGTTTTTAAACAATTACAGGATGGCAGTTATGCTGAGCAATATGAAGAAACGTTTTTCTGGTTATCGGATTCTATGATATCAAATGAGAGCTTTTTATGTAATGATCCCAATGTAGGATTATCATTAAATGAAACGAGAACGTATGTTAAGTGTTATATGGGAGATACTGGATTACTAGTCAGCCACGCTTTTGATGAGAATGAATTGCTTGAGGATGAAGTATATAAGCAGATATTGGCAGGAAAATTGCAAATCAACGAAGGAATGCTCTATGAAAATGTAATAGCGCAGATGCTGGTTGCAAATGGTCATAAACTTTATTTTTATACTCATTATAATGAGGAAAAACATAGAAATGATATGGAAATTGATTTTATTATTTCGAATAATAGCAAGTTGAAATACAAAATGTTCCCAATAGAAGTGAAGTCTGGAAAGCAATATAAAACCACGTCTTTGAATAATTTTAGGGAAAAGTATAAAGAGCGAATAGGAGAGAGTTATATTATTCATCCTAGAAATTTGATTATAAAAGATGGGATTATTTGCATTCCACCGTATATGACAATGATGCTATAAGTATGGGAGATTAATAGTATTTTTTACTATTAATCTCCCATATTTCAATTACCGATAGATATTCCCCGCAAATTCCTCATTTGCCAGTAACGCTTCGAATGCCTCTTCAAATTCAGAAAGTCTATTTGCTTTTTTAATTTTCTTTGAATACTTCTCATGGTTTTCAAAGCTGTTTCCAAGGTAAAACCAGAGTTCCTTCATTTTATGGAGTACCGGGCGGTCGCCAGACAGGTCTTCTTTATAGGCTTCCATAAGGGCGTAGATAAAGTGGCGAAGCTGTTCTTTGGTCATTGGTTTCCCGGTTTTAAGCTGTTGTAACAGCCCTGGATTTAAAAGAATTCCACGACCTAACATAACACAGTCGATATCTGGAAAACGTTCCACAAATTCATGATAAAGTCTTGGGGTAAAGATATCGCCGTTGTAACAGACTGGTGCTTTGCTTTCTTTATAAATATCTTCAAAGAAATCCAATCGGATTGGGGCTTTATAAAAGTCCTGACGGATTCTTGGGTGGATAATTAACTCTTCCAGTGGATATTTATTGTAGATTTCCAATATTTTGTGGAAATCCTCTTCGGATGACATGCCAAGTCTGGTTTTAATGGAGAATTTAAGGTTTTCTTTTGCAAAGAATCCATCGTGGATTTCGTATAAAAACTGGTCTAATTCTTCGGGATGTGCTAAAAATCCAGAGCCTTTTTGTTTGCTTGTTACGGTTCCCGAAGGACAGCCAAGGTTTAAGTTAAGTTCTGTATAGCCTAAATCCCGTAATTTCATTGCAGCATCCATAAAGTATTCGGACTGGTTGGCAAGGATTTGAGGAACTACTGGAAGTCCTTTGTTATGTTCCGGGTCAATGTCTTTTTTTTCTTTTGTCATAAAACGCTTTGTGCCAGTTGGTGAGACAAAAGGAGTAAAATATTTGTCCATGCCACCAAAGCATTCCGCCCAGGCGTTGCGGAAAATAAAGCCTGTAATTCCCTCAAGGGGAGCTAAGCAGTATTTCATGTTTATATCCTTCTTTGGTTTATTTGCGTGTCTTCATCCAGACATCCATATATTTTTCAATGACTTCAAATTGTGCCGGGCCCATATCCAGAAAGAAAGTATTCCATTCTTTCAAGGAGAAATCGTCCCCTAATTTTTCTTGGGCTGTTTCACGAAGCTCCATAATTTCCAAGTAGCCAAGGGCATATTTCATATAGTTACCCGGCTCTGCAACCATAGTCTGGTATACTTCCTTTGCGGCTTCTTCAGAGTTAATTCCAAAGTTTTCAAGATAGGTAAGAGTATCTTCTAAGTCCCAGCCATAATAATGAATGCCTAAGTCAATTTGTGCATACATACAAAGAGATGCCATTTGGTTGTTCATAATAATAGAAGCAATCTGCCTATCCATTTCCATCATAGAGTAGCTGTCCATTTCCACGTAAGTAGCCCAGCCTTCGGAATAACCGCCAAAGTTTAGAAGCATACGAAGAGGATCAGGATTACTCTGGTTAAAATAAACATTTTGAAATAAATGTCCCGGGTAACCTTCATGGGCCAGTGTAGGAAAAATGTCGTCTAAATTGTACTGGGAATATCCGTTAATGTAAATACTGTTATCCAAATAATTATCTAGTGGTGGGGTTAGGTAAAATGCAGGACTTAAATCCTCTTCTAAGGATTTATGCACATATTTTATGTTGTAATTTACATTTTCTAAAGCCGGATAATTTTCTGTAATTTCTGATTTTAAAAATTCGATAATTTCTGTAGGCTCAGTCAGTGGATATATAACTGTGTCTACTTTGTCAAATATGGTTGCATCACCATTTGCTGCAGCAATCATATTTTCAAGGCCGGTGTTAATGCCTTCAGTAAGCATTTTATCTATTTCCTTTATGGAACGGGAAGAGCCGGTTGTGGAAGCAATCAAGTATTCATAATATGCTTTTCCGTTTGGAAAATTGCAAAGTCCGCCATTGTTGGTGCCAGTGCCTTTTAAAGATTCAATCTGTTCCATAAGAAGCTCATAAGCAGGAATGATGGAATGAAAAACCAAGCTTTTATTTTGTTCTTTATAAGAAATAATTTCTTCGGATGTAAGGAAGTCAAGGTTTTCAATGCGGTCATTAAAAACCTCAATCAAAACATTATCTTCTCTGCTTACAATGAATTTTTCACACTGGCTGATAATGGAATCAGCAGTGGCATCACTCATAAAAAGTCCGGCAGCTGATTTTTGCTTTTCAAATTGGGCAATCTGCTTAAAATATCTAGGTAAATCTTCTAATAGAAGCAGGTAATCTTCCACGTCTCCCTTATCTGTAAAATGATATTCGGAAAGTAAAACTGGAAGCTGTGCCTGCAAACCGGTATTCGGACCAAGAACTTCGTTGTAAAGAAGAAATTTATCTGCAGATAATTGAAGCTCCAGATATTCTTTAAAAATATCATAAGTAATCTGTTGGGTATCAGTCAGGCTATTGTAATCAAATTCCTTTAAGGCAGCCAGATAGTTTTCCATTTCAGCATAGGAGTTTTGGGATTCTTCAATGGAGAATTCGCCAAAGGTAGGTGTGTAGTCTGTGATACCATAATTCTCTGGGTAATTGAGAGTGTAATTAAGAGTAATGGCATCACATTGTACCTCATGGATAAAGACTTCACGGGTAAAGATATCAAAGTCTTCAGAGCCTTTTTTGTTATTTTGACAGGCAGTAAGCAACAGTGTTAATGAGAATAACAGGGTATATATAAGAAAATGTTTTTTGGATTTCATAGCAGCCTCCGTTTCTAAGTATAATTTATGATAGTATAATATGAGGAAAAAGTAAATGGTATGCAGTTTAACTATGCTGTAAAGAAATAGATAGAAATATAGATTGGAATTAAGAATATATCAAAAAACTATTGGCATTAGAACATAAATGTGTGTATAATAATAAAGAGCAGTTTTAGGTTAAATTTAATTGAAAAGTGCACAAAGGAGAAGGAATTATGAGATGGAAGAGAATCTTGAAAGAAATGAAAGATTATAAAATTGAGAAAAAGCTATCCACAAGCTTTGGAGCTACACTGATTATGTTTTTTGCTTCAGTAGTAATATCTATAGCAGGGCTTATGTATATCAGCGTAAGCTTTAATAATTTTTACAGTTATTATCATGAGATTACAACAAATACACTGGATTCAAGAATGTCTGTACAGGGTGCTGTTAAATCCGTTGCCATTACATTGTTAACAGATGATGCAGCAGCAATTGAACGTTTCCAAACAGACGCAGGTACATATACAACCCGTTTAGGAGAAAATTTATATGCACTGCAGCTGATGTATAAAGGGGATACTACGCTAATTGAAGAAACCATAGATGCGCTTACACAGGCTGGTGAATATCGTGCAGAATTAAATGAATTAATACTTGCCGGAAACAAGGCAGAAGCATTGAATGTATATATGAATGACTATGGTCCTACTATGACAATCGTACAGACCAATTTACAGGAATTAGATAATATTGCAGTTGAACTTGCATCAGGGGCATATAGAACCTCACAGATGGTAAATGCAGTTGCATTGTTAGGAGCAATTGTGATAAGTGTTATTTCTCTTGCCGTAACATATATGCTTTCTAAGAATCTGATGGCAATTCTGAGACAGCCAATTGAAGAAATTGAAAGCGCAGCAAAAGAAATGGCGGCAGGAAGTCTTAATGTTAAGCTTGAATATGAAAGTGAAGATGAATTTGGAAGTCTTGCAGACTCCATGAGATTACTATGTGGAAATGTAAATGAAATTATTGATGACGTAGGAAATGTTTTACAGGAACTTGCATATGGTAATTTCAAAGTGGATTCAAACTGTGAAAGACAGTATGTTGGTGATTATCAGCCAATTCTTGTATCCATGCGTGAAATCAGAGATAAATTAAATGAAGCAATGTTGCAGATTAATGAGTCAGCAGAAATGGTTGCAGAAGGTTCTCTTCAGTTAGCAGAAAGTGCACAGTCCTTAGCAGAAGGTTCTATGGATCAGGCTGGTGCAGTAGAAGAACTTACAGCTACAGTTGAAGATGTAAGCTCTATGGCAGAAGAAAATGCCCGTGATGCAGAAATGGCATATCAGAAGGTTGCAGAAGCAGAAAAAGAAGCAGATAAGAGTCAGCAGAGTCTGTATGATTTAACAGAAGCTATGGAAGTAATCAATGAAACTTCCTTAAAGATTCAGAATATCATTACTGCAATCGAAGATATTGCATCCCAGACAAATCTCCTTTCCTTAAATGCGTCTATTGAAGCAGCAAGAGCCGGAGAGGCTGGAAGAGGTTTTGCGGTAGTAGCAGATCAGATTGGTAAACTGGCAGCAGACAGTGCCCGTTCTGCAGTAGATACTAAGGGATTAATTGTAGAAAGTATGGAACAGGTACGTCACGGAAGTGAGATTACAGCTAAGACCGTAGACGCAATTAAGTCTGTATTAAGCAGCATGAAAGAATTTGAAGAAATTTCTAAAAATACAAGCGATACTTCAAGAAAACAGGCTGATATGTTAAATCAGATTCAGTTAGGAATTGAACAGATTTCTTCAACTGTGGAAAGTAACTCAGCGGCAGCAGAAGAGACATCTGCAACAAGTCAGGAGCTTTCTGCACAGGCAGATCACTTAAAACAGGAAGTGAATAAGTTCCAGTTAAAATAGGTAGTAAAATAAGAAATTAAAAAGTATTAGATATTTATAAGTATGAAATTAAAATAGGGAATTGCAGTGGATTATCTGCAATTCCCTATTTTCTTAATATATCCAGTGTATGAGCTCCTGCTCCGATTAAATCCATTCGTTCACAAGTAGTTAAATGATACTGGATAAAGGTTTTGAAATCTTCTTCAGTTAAAGCATTCAGAGCTTGTCGCATATAATTGGCTGGTCCGTCAGGGGAGATGATTTTGATACGGGTAAGCTCTGCGGCTTCATTTAAGGCATCAATATCCTCTAAACGAACATAGTCGTATAAGTCCTCTTCTTTTGCTTTTACATGGAAATCTTCCGTAACCTGTCCCTTTTCCAGGCATTCTTTAATGTGATTTTCTTTAAATCCATAAGTAATAATACTGTATTCGTTCATGCAGTAGGCAACTAAAATAATTCCCCCTTTTTTGGTAACACGTTTGGCTTCATTAAGAGCCTTTAATTTGTCCTCAAAGGTGTATAAATGATACATTGGTCCAAATAAAAGTGTTATGTCAAAGCTTTCATCTTCAAAGCGGGATAATTTAAGGGCATTGCCCTGATATGCTTTCACGGCACTGCCTTTTTTCTTTAAAATGCCAAGATTATATTTTACTAATTCCACAGCGGTTACATCATATCCTTCCTCGGAAAGAGGCACAGAATAACGTCCTGTTCCGGCTCCGATGTCTAAGATTTTAGCTGTTTTTTCTTCATCTAAATATTCATGAATGTATTTCATGGAGGTAATAAATTCCACTTGTCCGTGACGGCTGTTTAAACGTTTTTCTTCATTAAATTTATTATAGTATTTTTCTAATTCTGTCATGGTAAAGTCCTTTGTATTTATATTGATTTGGTCTGTGGATAGTATAGCACAAAAAGGATAAACAATAAAGAAACAGATGAGTTTATTTCACAAGAAATCATATCACTAGATGGGGTATCAGTAATAATTCCATTTGTACCATCAGTGACAGGTGCAGTAAGAATGATTAAAGGTAGTGCGGTACTACAAGAAAGTTTGAAGTATGGAAATATATATGGACTTATTCCAGACTGGGAAAAAAGGGAAGAATTATTACACTATAGAGTGAACGAATAGAATAACAAGCCTTACAGCACTAATCTAATGTTGTAAGGCTTGTTTCTTTTGTTGGGTGAGTCTATACTAAAGGTAACCTTAAAAACTAGTGGAAAGAAGGTATTGTATGAAAAATCATTTTTTTAAAACGTTAAGCATAACTCTCGCACTTATTTTAGCCACGAGTTTTCTGCCTTGTTTAGGGACTCCAAAGGCAGCATCCGCAGAGGAAAATAATGCGGTAAAGCTGCATGGAGATTTATCAGTTCAGGGAACAAAATTAGTGGATGAAGATGGGGAGATATTTCAGCTAAGGGGTGTTTCTTCCCATGGTATTAACTGGGATGTAGGGCAGCCTTATGTGAATAAGAAAGCCTTAAAAAGACTAAGAAATAAGTGGAATGTGAATTGTTTTCGTGTGGCAATGTACACACAGGACTATAATGGGTATTGTGTGACGGATAAGACTAGTCAGGAAAAGCTTTTAAAAACCATTGATACAGCGGTGAAGTCAGCGAAGAAGCTTGGTATGTATGTGATTATTGACTGGCATGTATTAAATGACCAGAATCCACAGAAGTATCAAAAAGAGGCGGAGGCATTTTTTGAGAAAATGGCAAAGCAATATGGAAGTTACGATAATGTATTATTTGAAATCTGTAACGAACCAAATGGGGGAACCACATGGAATCAGATTAAAGAATATGCGACTTCTATTATAAAAATAATCCGCAAATACAGTGATAATATTATCATTGTTGGAACGCCAACCTGGAGTCAGGATGTAGATATTGCTTCTAAGGCACCCATTGAAAATCAGAAAAATATTATGTATACGATACATTTTTATGCAGCAACTCACAAAGACTCTTATCGCGAAAAGTTAAAGGTAGCTGTTAATAACGGATTACCTGTAATTTGTACGGAATTTAGTGCCTGTGAAGCAAGCGGAGATGGGTACTGTGATTTTGCGTCGGCAGAGGAATGGTTGGAGTTACTGGATTCTTATGATATCAGCTATGTATGCTGGAGTTTGAGCAATAAAAACGAGAGTGCTTCTCTTTTGAATGTATCTTGTGCGAAAACAGATGGATTTAAAAATTCGGATTTATCAGAGATGGGCAAATGGATTAAACAGTGGTATAATGCACATAAGTAACGAAAGAAAAAGGAGATAAAAAAACATGAATAACTACATGAACAGTGTAAATGCAGGTTCCTTTTACCTGATTGTTGCGCTAGTGTTAACTTTTGTAACGGCAATGTGTTTTATATTTTTAATGAAAAGTTACAAAACCGGTATTGAAATTGGCATGGATAAAAAAGCACTTAAGAAGGTAATTACTTCTAGTGCAACTTTTACTTTGTTACCATCTATCAGTATTTTACTTGGTGTAGTGGCTCTTAGCGGTAAATTAGGAGTTCCACTTTCATGGCTTCGTCTTTCTGTAATTGGTTCACTTCAGTATGAATTAAATGTGGCAGAAATTGCAGCGACAGCACTTGGTTTACAGGGAATTAGTGGTGTGGAAAATATGGGGCAGTTTGTTACGATTGCGCTTGTCATGACTCTTGGTATTCTGGGTGGAATTTTCTGTTGTATTTTCTTCTTAAAATCATACTTAAATAAGCTTAATAAAAAGCCAAAGGTAGAAGAGACAGAGGATGCGGCTGAAAAGAAACCGGGATTTGGAGCTCATGCAACAACAGCCATGTTCGTTGGTCTTTGTGCGGCATATATTGGTTCATATGTAGGAAGAGTATTTCCTACTGCTGGAGAGTATTATGATATTATGCCGTTGTTTACAGCTGTGGCAGCAGCAATTGTAATGGCAATATTTGAATATTTGATTGAGAAGAAAAAAATGGTTGTCCTTGAGAACTTTTCTCTCGCAGCAAGTATGCTTGTAGCTATGGCTGCGGCAGTTGTTTTTAAGCTTTTTGTATAGGGAGGGAAGGTTATGAATAATAAGACAAAACAACAGTTTTTAGATGAATATAATAATGAGTTACACCGTCTGGGAAGACTTACACTGATTGTAGGAGTTATCATTCTTGTGGCAGTACCATTTGCATTTGGTATGATTAGTGGTGTTTCACCGGATATGCAGGGATTTTTAAAGGGATTTATTAATGTAGCAGTAATATATTATCCGGTAGCGATTGTAGAGTTTCTGGTATATGCACCTATGCTTGGTGTAGGCGGCAGTTATCTTGCATTTATTACCGGCAATGTAACCAACATGAAAATTCCTTGTGCTATGACTGCAAGAGACATTGCAAAAACAGAGGTTGGTACACCGGAAAATGAAATTGTTTCCACTATCAGTGTTGCAACAAGCGGAATTGTAACTACATTGGTAATTGTAGTAGGTGTAGTTCTTATGGTTCCACTTCAGCCGGTGCTTCAGAGTGAAGTATTAGCACCAGCATTCGATAACGTAGTACCAGCATTATTTGGTGCATTAGCACTCCAGTATTTCCGTAAGAGCTTGAAGCTTGCTATTATTCCATTGGTACTTATGTGTGTACTGAATATCCTTATTCCATCTCTTATTTCTCAGACAAGCGTTATGATGCTTGTGTGCGGTGCATTTGCACTTGGACTTGGATTTGTGATGTTTAAAAAGGGAATGTTGTAATGATGGAAATGAATGAAAAACAATTAAAATCAGGAATCACGAAGAATCTGATTAAAATTGCTTTTGTAAAAACACTGCCAGTTATGGCAGGTTATGTTGTTTTAGGTATTGGTTTTGGTATTTTACTGAAAAAAGCTGGTTATGGATTGTTCTGGTCATTTTTGATGAGCTTTGCTATTTATGCAGGTTCGATGCAGTATGTGGCAGTCTCTCTTTTAAGTTCCGGAGCATCCCTGATTTCTGCGGCACTAACTGCTCTTATGGTAAATGCAAGACACCTATTCTACGGGATATCCATGATTGGTAAATATAAAGATGCAGGGAAAAAGAAACCATATCTGATTTTTGCTTTGACAGATGAAACATATTCTCTATTATGTGGTGACGATTATCCGGAAGGAGAGGACCCACATTGGTACAGTTTCTTTGTATCCTTGTTTAATCAGTGCTACTGGATTGCAGGAAGTCTGATTGGAAGTATTTTAGGTTCTGTAATTACATTTAACACAGCAGGAATTGATTTTTCCATGACGGCATTATTTGTTACGGTATTTGTAGAGCAGTGGCTGACTACCCAAAATCATCTGCCTGCAATAGCCGGGCTTTTGTGCTCAGTTGGCTGTCTGGTGGTTTTTGGCGCAGATAATTTTCTGATTCCGGCTATGATAACAATTACGATTGTATTAGCTCTTGGTAAAAATGTGATGGATACAGAAGGAGGAGCTGAGAATGAGTAGTTTACAGGCATTTATGATGATACTGGTGATTGCATTAGTGACTGCCGCACTTCGTTTTATACCATTTGTTATTTTCAGTGGAGACAGACCGGTTCCAAAGTTTGTCACTTATCTTGGAAGAGTGCTTCCGTATTCTATTATGGCAATGCTTGTGGTGTATTGTTTGAAAGGAATCTCTTTTGTGGCGGCTCCATTTGGGATTCCGGAAGTTATTTCTGTGGTGCTGGTGGCAGTTCTTCATGTATGGAAGAGAAACACGTTGTTTAGTATTATTTGCGGGACTGTGTGTTATATGGTGTTGATTCAGGTTGTGTTTTAAAAAATACCAGAGTCAAATGTCTAAAACTGTGATGAGGTTGCGCAAAAGTGGTTTTAAGGCATTTTACTTTAAAATGAAAAGATTGGAGAGAAGATAAAATGGAAAAAGATTATAATGAATATGTAACATTTATGGTAACAGACAAAGATGGAAACGAAGTAGAAATGGCGGTAGTAGATGAGTTTGATTTTGAGGACGAACACTATGTAGTAGGTGCTGTAATTGAAGATGATACTATCCTAGATGATGCTCATTATATTTATCGCAGTATTATAGAAAATGATGGATTTACTGTAGAAAAGATTAGACGAGAGTTTGATTATAACAGAATTGCAGAAGCTTACATGGAGATGGAAGAGTAGGAAGGTTTTTATGTTAACAAGTATTGCAATTATTGGAAGTGTAATTGCGGCAGTGTATCCAGCTGTTGTTGTGCCTAGAATGATTCGTTAATAGATGAAAAATCTCGCCAATGAGCTTTGTTCAGATTCCGGTGTCTATTGTACTGGGGATTGTGCTTGAAATTATGAGCATGGTAGCCTATACCCCAAAAGCAAATAGACATACACCAAAAAGGTGTATCTGCATATGATAAATTAATAAAATAATAAAAGAAATGTGTAGATATGGATTGGAATAATATAAATGGAATGGTTAATTTAGTATCCAGCGGTTATCCGAAAGCGTATGCAGAAATAAAAGGTTCACCAGAATATCCGAATATTGAAGGTGGTGTATTCTTTTATGAAGTGGTAATGGGAAATGGGATGCGAGGGACTTTTGTGGTAACAGAAATAACAGGACTTCCTTACGAAGAGGGGGATTGTGTACAGCCATTTTTAGGCTATCATATTCATTCGGGAAGATTTTGCAAGGGCGATAGAATGGATCCTTTTAAAGAAAGTGAAGGGCATTTTAACCCTAAGAATTGTCCTCATCCAGCTCATGCAGGAGATTTGCCGCCACTGTTAAATAACAAAGGGACAGCGGTTAGTGTTGTATTGACAAGCCAGTTTACGTTGAATGATATTGTGGGAAGAACAATTATCGTGCATAGTAAGGCGGACGATTTCAGAACACAGCCGGCAGGAGATTCAGGGGAGAAAATAGCCTGTGGTAAAATTAGGTGGTATCATATGTAAGAGTGAAAAAGTCTGATTCGAGAGAATCGGACTTTTTCTGTATTTTGAGAAGTTGTAAAATACGATAATCCAAGGTAGGGTCAAATTGAAAATATACCTTTTTTGTGATAAACTATACGGAAATAATAATTTAAGAAAAACATTTTAGGGGAGGAGAGATACGATGGATTTCAAAGATAAAGTTGTAGTAGTAACTGGTGGTGCGAATGGCATTGGAAAATGTATCTGTGAGGAATTTGCAAAAGAAGGGGCAAAGGTTTGTGTTATTGATTTATGTGAAAATGAATATTTTCAAGGGGATTTAGCAGATAAGGATACGTTGGAATGCTTTGCAAAAAAAGTAATTGCTGATTATGGTCATGTAGATTATCTGGTTAACAATGCGTTACCAATCATGTGTGGTATTTCTACAGCCAGTTATGAAGAGTTCGAATATGCTTTAAAGGTTGGTGTTACGGCACCATTTTATCTTACAAAGTTATTTATGGAGCATTTTGCCGATGGAGCAAGCATTGTGAATATTTCTTCTTCCCGTGACCGCATGAGTCAGCCACAGACAGAAAGCTATACTGCGGCTAAAGGTGGTATTGCGGCATTAACCCATGCCCTTGCAGTGAGTCTTGCCGGAAAAGTGAGGGTAAATTCTATTTCTCCGGGATGGATTGATACATCTTATAAGGTGTATGAAGGGGCAGATGCAGTACAGCAGCCCGTAGGTCGAGTAGGAAATCCTTTGGATATTGCCAATATGGTTTTATTCCTGTGTTCGGAAAAGGCAGGATTTATTACAGGGGAAAATATCTGTATTGATGGCGGCATGACAAAGCAGATGATTTACCATGATGATTATGGATGGAAATTAGAAAAATAAAAGTAAATGAGAAATTTTAATAGAAGAAAAGGTAGTGATATGAAATTAGTATCCAAATTTTTTGATGAATTGACAACAAAAGAATTATATGAAATTTTAAAGGCAAGAGCTGCAATCTTTGTGGTAGAGCAAGAGTGTGTATATCAGGATGTGGATGATAAGGATTACGAAAGTCTTCATGTTTTTTATGAAGAAGAAGGAAAGGTAGTAGCATATCTTCGTTCTTTTTGGAAAGAAAAAGAGGTGATACAGATGGGGCGAGTTCTTACCATGGAACATGGAAAAGGGCTTGGCGGCAAGTTACTGAAAGCTGGTTTGGAAGAGATAAAGGTAAAGCAGAATCCTAAGAAAATATTTATAGAGGCACAGTGTTATGCAACAGGGTATTATGAACGTGAAGGATTCAAGATTTGTTCGGAAGAATTTTTAGAAGATGGAATTCCCCATGTGGAGATGGAGTTATTGCTATAGGAAGATACATTAGGGTGATGGAAATGGAAGATAAAGATGAAATCTTAGCAAAAGTAAATAATCTAGTTTATGCATATAAGCTGGGGAAATTGGGTGGCGAGAAAATGCCAGAAGAATTTTTAAGAAAACATTTAGTTGAATACAAAGTGGCATTACAGCCTAATAAGCAGCCCCTGATATGGAAAAGGTTATGTGAAACCATTGAAAATAAATTAGAAGGAGATATTCGTAATTTATTCATTCAGAATGATTTTTCGGTAAAAGAAGTAAAGGAATTTATTCACAAAAACAAAAAAGATTTTCCTTATCTGGGAGGAAATAAAATATGTAATTATTGGTTGTATGTGCTAGAACAGTATACGGATATTAAGTTTACTGATAGGGAAAATATCACCGTTGCACCAGATACCCATGTGATACAGGCAAGCCAGAAATTAGGAATAATTACTGCTGAGGAGGCAGGGAGTTCTAATGTGCAAATTTTACTTGCAGAAAGATGGAAAAATTTACTGAGAGAAACAGATTTGAAACCGATAGACGTTCATACGCCAATGTGGTTGTGGAGCAGAGGAAAATTTGGGGTTGATATATTATAGAAATTTATTTGGTGTTGGTAAGAAAAGAGGGGAATATATGAAATTAGCAGATGATATATTAGATCGGTATGATGGTATGCAAAATACAGTGCCAAAGTGGTATGTTTTAGGATGATTACAAAAAACATTTGCAGCAAATAATATATAAAAGATACAAGGTGCAAAATTTGC
>CAZRLE010000022.1:0-19069 GCA_964600705.1 uncultured Lachnoclostridium sp.
TCTGTAACATCCGATTTCCTGTAATCTCTTGATGTTAAGAGCGATTTCTCTACGTAAATCACCTTCTACTGTCTGGGAAGCGTCGATTACGTCACGAATTCTTCCTACTTCTTCGTCTGTTAAATCTTTGCAACGTGTATCTGGGTTAACGTTTGCTTCTGCAAGAATGCGGTTAGCACTTGTTCTTCCGATACCGTATACATAAGTAAGACCGATTTCAACACGTTTTTCTCTTGGTAAATCTACACCACTAATACGAGCCATTGTGTTCTACCTCCGTAAATTTTCAATAAAGTTAAAATAAATAATTGATTATGCGACAAACAACTTACCCTGGCATATCCCAGTCGGTCATCTGCCACATCAGCCGCTTTAAACCATGATGCCATCTTGGCACTGAGAATACGATAATGACGTCATTCTCAAAACGGGTAATCACTCCGTCCACAGTATCACACCACCGTAGTGGCTGTAACACAAAAAGCAAGGAACTCTTCTTATATTAAACATGAGAAAAGCCAAAGTAGAATATACTGCTTTGGTTTCCCTATATGATAATTATTAGCCTTGTCTCTGTTTGTGTTTTGGATTCTCACAGATTACTCTGATAGATCCTTTTCTTTTAATGATTTTGCATTTTTCGCAAATAGGTTTTACTGATGATCTTACCTTCATTGCAATCTCTCCTTTCGCAAAAGTCCATTTAATATGTTACCACAAGTTAAATCAAATTGCAAGTACTTTTTTCTAATTTTTTCTAGAAATTTTTCTCAAGGATTTTGTACACCTCATTGAGGTCCTTAATCTCATAATCCACCTGCACGCCTTTATCGTTTACATGCCCCTTAGGATTGTACCAGCAAGTCTTGATTCCTGCATTGTTACCACCTTTAATATCACTGGTTAAAGAATCACCCACAATGATAGCTTCGTTCATTCCAAGTGTCTCCTCTCTACCTAAGACACCCTTCTCACGAAGTAATTCTACCGAATCCCCCAGTGCTTTATTGAAGAATTCCTTTGCCGGCTTTTCATATCCAACATCTTCGGATATAAATACCAAATCAAATAATTCTCCAAGTCCTGAATTTTTAAGTTTGCCTACCTGTGCTACTTTAGTTCCATTAGAGGCTGCACACTGCAATACTTTGCCTTTCAAATCTTTAATGATTTCATACGCATTGTCACGGAAGTATACAACTTCTCCTAATAACTCCTGATATCTGCTATTAAAAGGAATTGCTTTCTCTACCGGAAGTCCTCTTCCTTCAAAAAACTCGACAAATCTTCCTTCTACGACTTCCCTCTTTTCCATTTCGCCTCTCTCTAACATCTGCCAGCGTCTTTTATTTATTATCATGTATTCTTTCAACATTTCATCTGTGAACTCACCCAATTCAAATTCTTCAAACCCCTTATTAAGCGCTGCTACTTCTGCTTCATCAAAATCTAATAATGTATTATCAATATCCCAAAGTATAACTTTTATCACGATGTATCCTCCATTCATATTATTGTTTCTATTTGTGATTATATCACATACCCAAAGTATGTGCATTATCATTCAAAAACTAACAACCTACAATTTTGATTTTCGTCAGAATCGTTCCGTATAAGAGAAGTAGCACAGAGTATTTTTCGCCAGACAACATAGCGAATTAGAAAACCTTGAGTTGCAGATTTTTTGCGGATTATGGCACTGAAGCCTTGTTTGAGTTCAATATAAAAGGGTATGCAAGCTAATGGTTTTATCATTAAGATTGCATACCCCTTTTATGTTGTACGAGTTTGGCGTGAGTGCCATATAATCAGAGCAAAAAATCAAGGCTCTTAGGTTTTGTTATGAGCGTAAAGTTGCCAGAAAAATACTCTGTGCCACTTCTCTTTTCAAAACCTACAGCGAAAATCAATTCGTACCCCTAAAACTCTATCGCATCCCACACTGCTGTACTGATTACCAGCTTAATCCTTTCTGACCACTCCAGGTATTTCTGGCGGAACAGTTCATCTTTTCGTTCTGCAATGATGGCTTCTTTGATTTCCATAAGGGTATCTTCATCATTCAAATTTATCTTTTTGCCTTCTTCGTCTGCCTGCTCCTGATTTGCAAGATATTCTTTTGCTCTTTGCTTGGCTTCTTTATTTGAAACGCTGGTATCTGCTTCGTTGGTAACAATTTCATATACTTTTTCTGCCAGAATGTGGTCTTCATAGATCCCTGCCATCAATTCTTCACTCAGACGATATTCCGCTGCATCTTCTTCACTAACTGTTTCCATAAAGCGGACTGCCATATTTCTTGCTTCCCAAATCTCCTCTTCTGTCAAATGAATATCCAATTTTTCTCCCTGCTGGCAAATGATTTTCACCTGCATAATAAGGTCTACTATCTGGTCTTTGGCGTAGCTTTCAAAATCTACCCCCTCTTCTAATTGAAAATCCCAGATATTGTCACCCATAGCTGGTTCATACTGTTGCTTTAACATATAAACATACGCAAATGCTTCCTCATAAGGTATACTTTCATTGCCAATTACCATCAGAATCCCTTCTGCCAAATCCTTTGCATTTCCTTCCCACTCTGCTTCGTCACTGCTGCCACAGGCTGTCAGCATACAAAACATAGCACCGGCAAGCAATATCGCTATCAACTTTTTGTATTTCTTCACTTACTTATCCTCCAATTTCCTCTTTCTTACTTCCCCTTATACCCTTTTGTACTACATTCTTTACCAGATTATCTAATCCAATAAACCACTAATGTCCTCCACCATTTTCTTTAACTTGTCAAAGAAATCATAAGGTTCGATTTTATATTTTTTATTTTTCCATGCTAAATCCAGTTTAAAATATGGATTAGCTTCTGCCACAAACTTTAACGCTCCATTATAACGTTCTAACAATGGTGGAATTTTGTTAATATCTACATTCGCCTTATTATATAGGAAGAACTTGACTTCATATCCTCTGTGAAGCACCTGCGTAATATAGGCTTTTCGGGCAATCGCCTTAATAAATGCAATATTCAAAAGATTGTTCACGCAGGCTGGCATTTCACCAAAACGATCTAAAAGCTCCTCCTGCATATCCATAAACTCTTCTTCATTTTCAATATCTGCCACGCGCTTATACATTTCAAGCTTCTGAAACTCACTCTTAATATAAGAAGGTGGAATATAGGCATCCAAATCAATGTCTACATTGGTTTCAAAATCATCTGTAATGACATCCTCACCCTTCAGAGTTTTAACGGCTTCATTTAACATCTTACAGTACAAATCATATCCTACCGCTTCCATGTGACCATGTTGTCTTGCACCAAGAAGATTTCCTGCACCACGAATCTCCAAGTCACGCATGGCAATTTTAAATCCAGAGCCTAACTCTGTAAATTCCTTAATTGCCTGCAAACGTTTCTCTGCCACTTCTTTAAGCATTTTATCTCGCTTATACATAAGGAAAGCATACGCGGTACGGTTGGAACGTCCTACTCGTCCACGAAGCTGATATAACTGGGATAATCCTAAACGGTCTGCATCATCAATAATCATGGTATTTACATTGGAAATATCCAATCCGGTTTCAATGATAGTAGTAGAAACCAATACATCAATTTCTCCATTGATAAAGCCAAACATAATCTTTTCAAGCTGTCGCTCGCTCATCTGACCATGTGCAAATGCCACATTAGCTTCTGGTACAAGATTAGCTATCATATTTGCCACTTCATCAATGTTGCTTACTCGGTTATACACATAATAAACCTGTCCGCCTCTGTGAAGCTCACGGTTAATGGCTTCACGAATAATCTCTTCGTTATGCTCCAATACATAAGTCTGAATCGGCATACGGTCTACCGGTGGTTCTTCTAATACGCTCATATCTCGAATTCCAATGAGACTCATGTGAAGGGTTCTTGGAATCGGTGTAGCACTCAAAGTCAAAACATCTACATCCTGCTTTAATTGCTTAATCTTCTCTTTATCTGAAACCCCAAAGCGCTGTTCTTCGTCTACAATCAAAAGTCCCAGATTTTTAAACTGAACATCCTTAGAAAGGACTCTATGCGTTCCAATCAAGATATCAAGCTGTCCCTTTTTCAAACGTTCCAGTGCATTTTTCTGTTGTGCCGGCGTGCGGAAGCGTGACAACATATCAATACTGACCGGAAAATCCTTCATTCTCTGCACAAAGTTATTGTAATGCTGCTGTGCCAAAATTGTTGTTGGAACTAAGAATACAACCTGCTTCCCATCATTTGCTGCCTTAAATGCTGCACGAATGGCAATCTCTGTCTTACCAAAACCAACATCCCCACAAATAAGGCGGTCCATGATTTTCTTACTTTCCATGTCACGCTTGGTTGCTTCAATGGCATTTAACTGGTCGTCGGTTTCATCATAAGGAAACATTTCTTCAAATTCTCTCTGCCATACGGTGTCTGGACCAAATTCATATCCCTGTCTTGCCTGTCTGGTCGCATAAAGCTCTACTAATTCTTTTGCAATTTCTTTAACAGCACCCTTAACTCTTGTCTTTGTATTCTTCCATTCAATGGAATTTAATTTATTAAGCTTTGGTGTCTTCGCTTCAGCACTGGCATATTTCTGAAGTACATCCAGACCTGTTGCCAATACATAAAGCACACCGCCTGCGGCATATTCTATTTTTACATAGTCCTTGGTTGTCTGGTCTACCTGAATCTTCTCAATTCCTTTATAAATACCAAGTCCATGGTTTTCATGCACCACATAATCACCAACATTCAAATCCGTAAAGCTTTGAACCTTGGTTCCTTCGTAGGAAGATTTTTTCTTACGTTTCTTTTTCTTTTCTCCACCAAAAATATCACTTTCCGAAATAAATACAGTCTGTACCAGCGGATACTCAAATCCTTTTCGCAAATTACCATGGGTTACCATGATTTCTCCCGCTTTAAGTTCCTTATCTAAATTATCACTATAATATACATTCAGACCATAATCCCTTAAATTATCACTAAGGCGGGCTGCTCTGGTTCTGGAGCTGGAAAATAATACAGTTTTATATCCTTTTTTCTTCCACATTTCAAGGTCTTTTACCAGAACCTCAAAGTTATTATTGTATGGATTCACCGATTTTACCGTAATGTCATATTTCTCTTTCACAGTAAAATCCGGAACCTTATAATCCATCGTACTAAGCAAAACCAGATTCTGAGCTGAAAGCTTTGCAAACAACTCCTTATAAGGGAAAATAACATCCATCTGTCCCGGAAGAATGTATCCCTTCTCAATACGGTTTGTCATGCTCTCACGAAACTCTAGTTCTGTTGCCTCACCTTTCTCCGCTGCCCTGCCCGGCTCATCTAAGAAAAAGACCGTTTCTTCCTTATTGAAATAATCAAAAAAGCTCATGGTATTCTGATAGAAATAGCGAATGTAGCTCTCCATTCCCATAGAACCACTGTAAATATCTACTTTATCCTTAAATTCTTCTATAATTTCTTTAATTCTTCTGACTTCTTCTAACTTTTTCTCTTCTCTAAGACGGGCAATATAACTTTCCTTGTCCTTCTCAATCGCTCTAAGTCCCTCTTCCAAGGTGTCCTCATCCATAATAATTTCAGAAGCTGGATAAATCACAAATTCCTTTACATTTTCAATGGAACGCTGACTTTCTACATCAAATGAACGGATGGTATCTACCTCATCATCCCAAAGTTCAATACGATACGGAACCTCCTCAGTCGGTGGAAATACGTCAATGATACCACCACGGATGGCGAACTGTCCCGGTCCTTCCACCTGACCACAGCGCTCATATCCAAGGTGAATCATGTCCTTTTTCAGCTTATCTAAATCAATAATGTCGCCTTCTGCTATGGAAACAATGTGCTTTTTCAAAAACTCCAAAGGCAAAACCCTGTCCATACCACCATCAATGGAAAGTACAATGGTAGAAGGCTGCTTTTCAATCAAACGTTTCAAAATACGCAAACGTTCTTTTACAATGGCATTTCCGTGAATATCCGCACTGTAAAACATAATATCCTTTGCCGGATACAAGAATACACTTCTATCATAAAGCTTATAATCTTCATAGATTTCCTTAGCTTTCAGTTCGTTATAAGTTACAATAATGCGAAAAAGACTTCGGTTACCAAGCCCCGAAATCATATGACATTTCTGAGAATCGATACATCCGGTTACATGAATGGGTGTATGACTCTTTTCCAAACTTATCCTCGCTTCGTTATATTCGCTTAATTCATATAAAGGTTCCAAAAATGTTTTCATTTTTTACGCTTCCTATTCCTCTGTCACAATTTTCTTATTGTACTGATTCATAGCACTGTCAATTCCATCTACAATTATCATTTTGCAGGCATCACTTGCTCTCTTAAGACTTTCACGAACCTTTGGCTCTTCCTCTTCCGGAAAACGTCCAAGTACATAGTCTGCCAAATCCCATCCCTTTGGCTTGTCACCTACACCAACCTTAATGCGGTTGAATTCCTGTGTTCCAAGGTGGGAAATAATACTCTTAATACCATTATGCCCACCAGCACTTCCTTTAGTACGGATACGAAGCTGTCCTACATCCAGACTGATATCATCGTAAATAATAATCAGCTCATCTTCTTCAATTTTATAATAATCCATCAGCTCTCTGACACTTTCACCACTTAGATTCATGTATGTCTGTGGCTGCGCCAAAATTACCTTCTGTCCTTCTATATAGCCTTTTCCACACACCGCTTTGTGCTTTTTAAAATCTAATGGTATATTATAATCATCGGAAAGTCTGGTTATGACATCAAATCCAATGTTATGTCTTGTTCCTGCATATTCCCTACCAGGGTTACCTAAACCTACAATAATGTACATACATTTACCTCTTCATATTTCACAAATTCCTTATCTTACACACTGCCCAAACGATTCACAACTATACTTGCAGACAGCACTCTCAAGTCTATCATTTCCTAAGCTCTTTCGCAATATCCAGTTGCAAAGTCAATTTTATTTTTCAAAGGTTTTCCTGCCTCATATCTATGCAAATTATCTATGCAAATTTCTATAATCTTATCATAGGTTTCATCCAAATGGTTAAAGCTTCCACCAGACACATGAGGTGTAATGATAACCTGCTCCATGCACCAGAGAGGGTGTTCCTGTGGAAGTGGCTCCATCTCAAGCACATCCAAAGCCACCCCATCTAAATGCCCTGCCTCAAGTACCTCTGTCAAATCGTTAAGCACTACCGTATCCCCACGACCTACATTCAAAAGCACCGCATCTTTCTTCATACGCAGAAGTCGTTCTTTGTGGAATAGCCCTTTCGTTTCCGGGGTACTTGGAAGACAAAGAGCCACCACATCTGCCTCTGGTAGTAGGCTATCCAAGTCCTTTGTTGTATATATTTCATTGTAATAAGAAAGTATTTCCCCTTCTGTTCTTCTTACACCGATGGTATTAGTCCCAAAAGGAGTTAAAAGCTTTGCAAAACTGTTTCCAATGTCCCCTGTTCCTACAATCAGCACATTTTTACCAAACAATGTTTTTTCTTTTCCTCTGTCAAGCCAGATACCATCTTTTTGCTGATCACGATACAGGTGCATCTTCTTATATAAAGAGAGAACCATTGTGAGAAGATACTCCGAAATGGATAAGCCAAACGCACCCGTTGCATTAGTAAGCTGTACATGCTTTGGAAACTTCGGATTACTTACATAACGGTCTGCACCGGCAATCCCAAGCTGTACCCATTCCAATTTGGATGCCGACTTAATCTCATCCACTGTTGGCTGACCAATGATGATATTGGCGTCTTGAAGGTTGGCTTTTAATTCTTCTTTGTTGCAAAACAAAAATTTGTACTCTGGAAAATTTCTTTGCAATTTTTCTTTCTCACCGTTCTTAATCGGAATCGATACTACAACTGTTTTCATCAATAATTCTCCTCGTTATACCTTCTTCACTTTCTCATTAAAACAATTTATTCTTTATGACTTCTCTGGCTTTATCAAGTTATATCGAGCAACCAAGCTTTCTTTCTCTTCCTCTGTTAAAATACGTTCAGGAACTTTAGACCCTGGTTGAAACATCACCTCTGACAGCTTACAGTTTTCCTTCTCCACCATAGTATAATAGCAAAACAACTCTGCCTCCAAACTCTTGGTATCCCTATCCAAAGGCTTCTGAATCATTTCTCCTCGTAATTTTAGGCCATGAATGCCAGTTTCTTTTTCAGGTTTATTACGCATCATCATGGAACTACAACTACCTGAAGAAGGCTGTGGTACACTATCTAAATATTCTTTATCGTAGAAATTTACACCAATATTTTCTTCACTACACTCATATTCTAGAGCGATAAAGCACTTTCCTTTTGGGCAATGTTCTTCTAAAATCCGATACACATCTTCCTGCATCTTCTCAAATTCTTCTTCGGACATATGCTGCAATACACGTTCTCTATACACCGGGTCTGCAAAACGTTGTTCCTGCCCTGCCCAGACATCATGGAGTTCTACTTTATTGATGTAGCACATTGCCTGCTTTCCATCCTCCAGTTCAAATGCAATATCTGTAGTTTTTCCACATTCCAATAAAGCAGGCTTTTCAACTGGATATCTCTGAAAGTTGGTATCATATACCATTTCTACCTCTTCTCCCCACAGACACTCCATCTTAAATAATATTCTTAATTCCCTCACAAATCCTTCTTGCAACAACCGGATTATTCATGGTATAGAGGTGAATACCATCAATATCACTTACTAACAAGTCAATAATATGGCTGATAGCATAAGACATTCCTGCATCAAATAATGCTTCTTTGTTATCTGCATATCTGTCAATAATCTTTTGGAAACGTACTGGGAAAGATGCTCCACAAAGAGTTACCATTCGCTTAATCTGCGCCGCATTAATAACCGGCATAATTCCCGGAATCACTGGCACATCAATTCCTGCAATTCTGCAATCATCTACAAAATCAAAGAACTGGTTATTATCAAAGAACAACTGAGATAACAGCACTTCTGCTCCTGCATCCACCTTTGTTTTTAAATGACGCATTTCACTGACTCTATTTGCAGATTCCGGATGACATTCCGGATAGCAGGCTCCTGCAATACAGAAATCATTTTTCTGCTTCAGATAAGCAATCAAATCAGAAGCATGCTTAAAGTCATCCTTTTCCGGTACATTAGGGTTTCTATCTCCACGAAGTGCCAGTACATTTTCAATCCCTTCTGCTACTAATACCTTAGAAAATTCATCAATCTCCGCCTTATTGTAGCTAAGGCAAGTTAGGTGTACTACCGGCTCTACCTGATATTCATATTTGATCTTTTTAGCAAGTTCAATGGTGCGATTACAATTGGAGCTTCCACCTGCACCAAAGGTTACACTAATATAGTCTGGCTTAAGTCCACATAAAATCTCCAGTGTTTCATCAATATTTTTTAATTCCGTATCCTTCTTTGGTGGAAAAATTTCGAACGATAACACTTTTTTATTCTCTTTATGTATTTCTGAAATTCTCATTTGCAGTCCTCCTTTATATGTCAAATACACTAATTACTTCATTTATTATATTTATATGCTTATGTTAAATATTAATTTAAGTTTACCACATTTAGGAAGATTATCAAGAAGTCTATAACAATTACATCAAACGCCAGCACACATCATGGGCTGGCGTTTAACTATTACACTCTTTTCAAATCAAAGCTCTCTTTACTCTAATTCCCCTATTAATCTTTCCACTTCACTTACCGGCATTTTAACAATTTCACTAATTTTCTCCAAGGTCATGCCGCTTTCAAGCATTGCAGCCAGTATTTCTGCCTGCGCTTCTATTTTAGCATCTGCTCTTTCTCTCTCAATTGCATCCTCCATTACTTTACACATCTTTTCTGAACCCTCCTTTGTTTCCTTAAAATATCGCACTCTTTGTTTTAACTCATTATAATACATTTGTGCTGCATCTGTACAGTGAAAGTCACTCATTAAACGTCCCAATGGGTTATTTCCCCTATACTGACCATTTACATATATTATATGTGCCCCATCCCCAAATATTTTTTGAGTTTCCAACACACATTTATCAATATGATATAATGGCCTACCACCTCCTAATACGTCATTTTCTGTAATAAAAATCACATATGTTTCTGGCAATCTTTCAAAATCTTCTCCTGGCTCTAGTATCTTTGCGTCAATCAAACTACTATTATATCGCGCCCTTTTAGAACTCGCCCCCTTATCCTCTCGTTGAACTTCAATATTAAACTGTTTTCCTTTACTATTTGTTGCAAACACATCTAATCTCACTGACCTTTTTTGCAAATTCTTCATAAAATACTGTGTTTTCACATCCGTTACAACCAAGTCCGGCTCATCTAATATGACACGCAGAACCAACTGTATTCCTTCTATATCATTTTCAAAACACACAGTCATAAAATCATCATCCATTAGGCAAAAATTCTTTAAACGAATTAAGCTCTCTTCGTGCCTATTTTTCAGTTTTTCTTCTTTAGTCAAATATCGTATCCCCCTAATTAAATTTTATTCTTTGGATTGTCACATGATTAGATAAACTTCTTAATAAGAATTCATTTCACAAGAAATAACCCAAGATATATTCTCTAGATATAATTAAATATAGATATTAGAAACCTTATTCGAATAATTTTCTTTTAACAGTATAGCTCCTTTCGCCACAAAACGCAATTGTTTACTTTAACCAAAAACACCTCATTCATTTTGTATCTTTTTACATACTTTAAACTCATAAATCCAATATGTTGAACAGTTCAAACTTTCAGTTTTTCACAATACTTTTTAATTGGACAAACGATAGATACTGGCAAAATTTGTATCAGCCAACTTATTTGCTCTTCGTTCGAAGTGTAAATAAGCAACCCAAAAGTTCAATTTTGATATTGAACTTTTTCTGCTATCGTTGTATAATCATATAAAATTTCCTTTCAGAAAGGAGACTTCAATGGAAAGTTCAATTTTCGCAACCAGGTTAGGCGATTTGTTGAAGCAAAAAAATCTAAAACAAGTCGAGCTGGTTCAATTAGCAAGTGCCAAGGGAATCAAACTGGGAAAGAGCCATATCAGCCAGTATGTTTCCGGCAAAACAATCCCAAGAAAAGATATCTTGCAGTTTCTTGCAGATACACTGGAAGTTGATGCAGCTTGGCTGTTAGGCAAAGAAACTACTAACGAAGCTATAAGCATGACTGCTAAAACTATAAAATTAGAAAACAACGAAGCAAAAAGTTCAATTTTACAAACCAATGAACTTAACAATACAATACATAAAGGTGCAGGTGGCAATATGAGAGAATTCAAAAAATCAACTAAATTAGATAATGTATTATATGATGTCCGTGGTCCTGTTGTAGAAGAAGCAGCAAGAATGGAACACGATGGAACCCAGGTTTTAAAGCTGAATATTGGTAATCCTGCTCCTTTTGGTTTCCGTACTCCTGACGAAGTTATCTACGATATGAGCAGACAGTTAACGGAATGTGAAGGTTATTCTGATTCCAGAGGTCTTTTCTCTGCCCGCAAAGCGATTATGCAGTACGCTCAGATTAAAAATATTCCAAATGTTACTATGAATGATATCTACACTGGAAATGGTGTCAGTGAGCTTATCAATTTATCTATGTCTGCGCTTTTAAACAATGGTGACGAAGTGTTAATTCCTTCTCCCGACTATCCTTTATGGACTGCCTGTGTTACTTTAGCAGGTGGTAAAGCGGTTCATTATATCTGTGATGAACAAGCTGAATGGTATCCTGACATCAATGATATGAAGAAAAAAGTAACCGAAAGAACCAAAGCGATTGTTATTATCAATCCTAACAACCCAACTGGTGCTTTATATCCAAAGGAGCTTTTAGAAGAAATCGTTGAGATTGCCAGAGAACATCAGTTAATGATTTTCTCCGATGAGATTTATGACCGTCTTGTTATGGATGGCAAAGAGCATATTTCAATTGCAGCTTTAGCACCAGATTTATTCTGTGTTACGTTCAGCGGATTATCCAAATCTCACATGATTGCAGGCTTCCGAATTGGCTGGATGATTTTAAGTGGTAATAAATCCATTGCCAAAGACTATATTCAGGGAATTAACATGCTCTCTAACATGCGTTTATGCTCCAATGTACCAGCTCAGTCTATCGTTCAGACTGCTCTTGGTGGTTATCAGAGTGTTAAGAGTTATATTGTTCCTGGCGGACGAATCTATGAACAAAGAGAATTTGTTTATAACGCTCTGAAGGATATTCCGGGAATTTCCGTAGTAAAACCAAAGGCTGCTTTTTATATGTTCCCAAAAATTGATACGAAAAAGTTCAATATTACTGATGACGAAAAGTTCGCCTTAGATTTGTTAAGAGATAAAAAGATTCTTCTGATTAACGGACGAGGTTTCAACTGGCAGGAACCAGACCATTTCCGTGTAGTATATTTACCACGTGTGGAAGTCTTAGATGATGCCATGACTAAGTTAAAAGACTTCTTATCCTACTACAAACAACGATAATGTAACAAAGACCAGCCTAATGAAAACCAGGCTGGTCTTAATTTATATTTCTATTATTTCCATGAAAGTCTGTGAAGTTCACCTTCCAGATTCATATTCGCAAAATTATTCTGACGAAGTGCTTCGTAAAGCACGATTGCAACAGAATTAGAAAGATTTAAAGAGCGGATATCTCCAATCATTGGAATACGGATACAGGTTTCTTCTGTATCTACAAGAATTTCTTCCGGAATTCCTGCACTTTCCTTACCAAACATAATATAACAGTCTGGTTCGTAATGAACTTCTGAATATACATGCTTTGCCTTTGTTGTTGCCATGTATACCTTTGCACCCGGATTCTTAGCAAGGAAATCTTCGTAATTCTTATATACCGTCACATCCAACTTGTCCCAGTAATCCAATCCTGCTCTCTTTACATCCTTTTCAGAAAGGCTGAAACCTAAAGGTTCAATTAAATGTAATCTTGCACCTGCTGCCACACAGCTTCTTCCAATATTCCCTGTATTTGTAGGGATTTCCGGCTCGTGTAATACAATATTTATCATAATTGGCCTCCATTCTAAAACAATTTACTCTTCTGTTTCTTCCGCGTAAGCTTTATAAAGTTCATCTGACTTTGGAGATTCTAAATATCTTTTTTCTTCTCCATTCAGGATTACTCTGTCATTACCACTTATCACTCTTCCAATTACTGCTGCCGGAATACCTGCTTCTGCTAATCTGTCTACCATTTCATTGCCCTTCTGTGTCCCTATCAAAAGACATCCGCTGGACATCAGCATGTATGGGTTTAAATCAAAGAATTCACAGATTTCAATCGTTTCCTGCTTCACTGGTATCTTCTTTAAATCTACTTCAACGCCTACATTGGATGCTTCTGCCACTTCCCATAGCGCACCGAAAATACCGCCTTCTGTAATGTCATGCATACCGCTGACGCCAACCTTTTTAGCAACCTTGGCATCTTCCACTACAGATATGTACTGTATCATATCCTTTGCACCGGCAAGAAAATCTCTGCTATAACGTGTGAGAAGCTCTTCCTCTTTATCGTTAGAAAGAATTGCAGTTCCTTCAAGACCTGCCCACTTCGTCATTACCAGTTCATCCCCCGGTTTCAGACCTGCTGTTGTTGTAAGCTCTGATTTCTTGATCTTACCAACTCCTGTTACCGTGATAATTGGCTGGCTGACTGCCGCACAAACCTCAGTATGTCCACCAATTACTTCTATATTGAACTCTTTACAGCATTCTTCAATTTCCTGCATCAGCTCACGAAGCTTAATTTCTCGAAGTCTCTCCGGAAGAAGAATCGTAAGCATAATCCCAATCATCTCTGCACCACTGGCTGCAATATCATTTGCCGTAATGTTCACTGACAGCTTGCCAATCTGATTGGCTGTACCGGTAATCGGGTCTGTAGAAAGTACCATAACCTCATCCGGCTCTAACTGAATCGCAGCACAATCCTTACCAACTCCCGGTCTTACAAGAACCTCTTCCCTTCTATGTCTGATCTGTTTAAATACGGAGCGCTTTAATACACTTTCTGATATCTTCCCTATTTTCAAAGCTCATTCCTCCTTATACCTATAATCAGTCTCCAGCCTGCAATTACGCAGCTATTTTCAACCTTTTCTAAAAGGAGTGCTTCGAATTGACCGAAACACTCCTTACTAATTTCTTCTTATCCCGTATGGATTTCCCTTATGGGATTCTCATAATCCTAAAGACTTAACCAACCTGACCTTCTTCCGGTGTACTGCTACCTTCTTCTGTACCTGCAGCACCGTCCTGTTCCGGATTGATTGTGCCAGTTCCTTCTGTACCTTCTTCTGAAACATCACCATTTTCTGGTTCTGTTACAGGAGTATTTGTTACTGGCTTCTTATCCTGGTCTTTATTCTTATCTTTGTCCTTGCTGCCAGTATCCTTATCAGCATCCTTGTCCACTTCTTTCACTTCCATGGTTCCTACCGTTACATAAGCAGGTTCTGGAGCATAAGAACTGTAATTTACCTTTTCACGGCTTATCTGCTTGCCATCTTCATATACAACCTTCCAAAGCTGTGCCTTGTAGCCTACATGAGCAGACTGTGTTACCTTACGGTAAGTTGTTGGCTGTGTTGGGTCTTCTGTCACCTTTTCTTCACCCGGATCAATTACCTGTAACACTTCTGACTCATACTTGATAGTACGGTTTGTCGGTCTGGTTTCATGACCATAAATGGTAAATGTAATACGTTTATTAGCGGTTACTCCTTCAATATAAATAGGAGCATCTGTATTATTCTTAATCTTCAAATCCTTATAGGTACCAGCAATAGCAGCGTCCATAGATGGCTGTACATAACTAACAATCATAGAGTGGTTGCTTCTTTCTACAATTTCCAGTTCAGCTAATAATGCCGCATTGTAAAGAGTTGTAGATACCTGACATACTCCACCACCAATACTTTCTACTACCTGACCATTTTCATAAGCACCTGCCATATAGTATCCATTAGCCGCTGTGATTGGATTCATAGTACCTCCGGCAGAAAATGTTTCTCCCGGCCACACAACCGAACCGTTAATCAGTCTTGCACCATTGGCTACGTTACCAGAACGTGAAGCAGAGGAAGTTGTATAGGAAGTTGTAAATGTTCCTAATACATCTGCGCAAAGACCTACGGTTTCTGCTGTATACTGTGGTTCCACATCAAGAACAACAGCTTCAATTAACAATGTGTTATCTGTCTGCATGCCCTCTACAAGCATATAGGATTTTACTAATTCCATCGTATCATTCACAGAAAGCTTTCTTCCGTTTTTATGCTCAGTAACAACAAACACACCATTTTCTCTGGTTAAATTGGCATTTTCCGGTTCAACATCGTACTTTGTACCTTCTGCCTCAAGGAAATTACGAAGTGCAGCTTCATCCACTGCTCCTTCCATTGCAATGTCCACACCATCCGCTGCAATTGCCTTCTGCTCTCTGTAACGATTGAGGAAGCCACCTGTCTTGCCCATAGCAAATGCTTTCTCAATAGCTGCATCCACATTGCAGCCATATCCCAGATTACCGATTGTAGTTACAATCTGCTCTGCATCTACCTGAATGGTAAGTTCTCTATTCTGTAATTCTGCTACATAATCCTCTACAACACCTTTTGCTTCTTCTGGTGTCATTCCTCCAACTTCAATTCCATTTATGGAAATCCCTTCACAAATCACACTGTCATCCTGCCCGGAAAACATATTTGTAAGAATCAAAGATGCAACAAGAATTACACCTAATACTGCCAGAACAATTGGCAGAACTTTCTTTATTTTCATTCTGTTTTATTCTCCTTTAAATGTCTCAAATCGTTACCATTTTATCATAACTTCACGATTTATCAAGACAATTTTCCAAATCCTCATAGTTTCATGAAAAGTGCCCTCTTATGGTTTGACTTTTCTTTTTCTTTTATGTATATTGAATATATCATTTTACAATATGTGCTATTTCTCGGCGGCATTTGCTTCCTAGAAAGATAACGCCGAAAGTAAAATTGGTACTATCATAGATAATACGAGTACAGCAATAATTACTCTTGAAATAATGGTACGTGTATGTTTGTTATTAAAATTCATGTGCGTTTCACCTCTTTTTCATCATATTATACAGAAAGGTTGTGTCAAAAATGTTTTTATTTCCGTTTTTTCTTATATTATGTTTCTTTATTCAGTACCAGATTAAAAAATCCGCTTCTTCTGAGAAGCAGCATGCTGAAAATTACTTTACCTACGAACACAATTCTAACTTCGTGCGTAAAAAAGATATCTCCAATCTGGATTATATCCACGTTCCTCTTGACCTTCTTCCTTTTGAAGAAACCAGTGACGAAGACCAGACAGAGCTTCAGGATAAGGTAAGGGAGATTGCTAATACTGAGATTCTCAACCTCACCGGAATCAGCAACACCGACTTAAAGTATACTTACGGTGCCAGCAACCTTGATAAGCTGACTATCTGTGATAACAACTTCATCAAACTCTCCAGAGCCCTCTATAACTGGGGAATGTGGCTCTATAAACATGATAAAACCAACGAAGCTGTTCAGGTACTCGAATATGCCGTATCCTGTAAAGTGGACATCAGCGGCATTTATACCACTCTGGCAGCTGTCTATTCTGAAAGAGGGCAATTCGAAAAAATTGAACTTCTGAAAGAATCCGTTGCCAGTTTGAATACCCTTATGAAGGATTCCATGCTAAAATCCTTAGATAATTTCATTCCTTCATAATGCCCGCATTCATATAGTTTACCAATCTATTCACCATTATGCAAGTAGAATTTTATTCCCTTACACATGGAAAATGTTGTATTCACCGCTTTTTTGTTTACTTACGTGCTTTGCAGTATTCATACAGAAAGCAGTTATCACAATCTGGCTTTCTTGCGGTACAAAGCCCACGACCATGAGTAATAATCTGAATATTATATAAAATCCAATGATCTTTTGGGAGGACCTTCATTAAATCATATTCGATTTTTTCCGGGTCCTCTTCTTTTGTAAAACCAAGTTTACGGGAAATTCTCTTTACATGAGTATCTACCACAATACTAGGATCATCATAGATATTACCACGAATAACATTGGCAGTTTTCCTTCCCACTCCCGCAAGACTGGTTAGCTCCTCAAGTTCTCTTGGAACTTCTCCCCCATACACTTCTATCAGGCGCTTGGCACACAGAATAATATTCTTTGCCTTATTCTTATAAAATCCAATGGAACGAATATCCTTTTCAAGTTCTGACTGACTGGCATTTGCAAATGCTTCCAGAGTCGGATACTTTACAAATAAGTCCTTGGTTACGATGTTCACTCTTTCATCTGTACACTGGGCACTCATAATTACTGCAATCAAAAGCTGCCATGGAGTTTCGTGGTTCAGATAACATTTATATTCCGTTGTATAATGCTCATCTAACAGTGCCAGAATTTTGTCTACTCGTTCCCGCTCTGCCTTAGTTATTCTCTTTACCACTAAGCTTCCTCCTTTACTACGTAAACCATTCCCTGATTATGAAGAGGCTCTCTCTTTTCATAGTCAAACAACAGATACTGCTTCTTTGGAACCGCTTCTCCCTTGTCTGTGGCTGCTTCCATATCATAATGGAACACCTCTGTGTGGGTCATACGGCTAATCTGTTTCCAGCTATACTCCTTATAGTGAGGAAGTCTCTCCTTCATGCTCTCTTCTTCACGGTATAACTCCTGTACTGCCTCTTTTTCCTCTGGCGCGTCTGTCACAAAGCTTGGACGGCTCTTTAAATTCTCCCTCAGATACAAATCATACAGCATCATCTCTTTGATTAAAGAAATGTCACCAATTTCATTCTCCTTACACCAGTCTAACAGAATATAATATCTGGTTAATCGGGAATGGCTAAGCTCACCCAGTCCCTTTTCCTCATAAAAACTTCCAATACTATGATACAATGCAAATGGACTTTCAAAGAAATGTTCCAGGTATGCAATGGTTTTGGTAAACTGTCCACTGTTATAATAGAGTTCTACCATTTCTTCTACTTTTTTAAGTTCCAAAATCTCTTCATAAGAAATCCAGTTGGTATACAGCACCTCATAAGGTGCATTGTCACGAAATACAATGCCATACTCCTTACTGTCACTCTCCATGGCTGCTCCTTTTAACACCTTTAGGAATCCAAGCTGAAGCTGGTCAGGCTTAAGTCTGTATACGTAATCAAATGACTTCTTAAATGTGTCATAATCTTCAAAGGGAAGTCCCGCTATCAAATCCAGATGCTGGTGAATATTGGCTCCTTCCTGTACCTTCTTCACCGCCCAGTTAAGCTTCTCCAGATTCATTTTTCTGTGGATAGCTTCTATTGTCTGCCCATGTACCGACTGAACTCCAATTTCAAACTGAGCCAGCCCCGGGCGGAAGCCTTTCACCAATTCAATCTCTTCTTCTCTTAATAAATCTGCAGAAATTTCAAAATGAAAATTGGTAATTCCATTATCCTGTTCTTTGATAAACTGCCAGATTGCCATAGCATGTTCATGCTTACAGTTGAAGGTACGGTCTACAAACTTAACCTGAGGTACTTTACAATCAAGAAAATACTGAAGTTCTGCTTTAACCAGTTCGATGTCCCTGAAGCGAAGCTTTTTATCAATGGATGACAGACAGTAACTACAGGAATATGGGCATCCACGACTGGACTCATAATATACAATCTTATTCTCCAAGTCCTTCATATCTTTATATGGAAATGGAATAGTGCTCATGTCAAGCTGTGCACGAAGTCCTGTTTCCACAATTTCTTTCCCTTGTCGAAATACAAGTCCCTTGATATCAGAAAGCTCTATACCATCTCTCTTCCAATAATATTCCACCAGTTCAGCAAAGATTTCTTCTCCTTCACCCACCATAACTCCGGTAAGGGCTGATTTCTCCTCAAGCTGTTCTACTGCATTATAAGACACTTCCGGTCCTCCAACCCAGA
>CAZRLE010000023.1:0-18907 GCA_964600705.1 uncultured Lachnoclostridium sp.
TTCCACGTTCTCTTTCGATATCATTAGAGTCCATAACACGTTCAGCAACCGCCTGATTGCTTCTGAAAACACCACTCTGTTTTAATAATTCATCAACCAATGTAGTCTTACCGTGGTCTACATGGGCGATGATAGCTATATTACGAATATCTTCTCTTTTTTGTTTCATATGATATATAATCTCCATTCTATGTGTGCATAGACAACGAATAACTGAAACATTATAGCATATTCGTGGGAATTTGCAATACCCCCATAAATCTAATGCCGTCGAAATCCCACGATGAAACTTACGTCTACAAGTGGAATCTTTGTCATATATATAGTATTGACCAAAAACAAAATACATATTTGAGAAAAGAGAGGAGTCATACATATGACAGATAAAGTATTTGATAACAATCAGGTGAATATTGCAGGAAAGGTTGTAAGCGAGTTCCAGTACAGCCATGAAGTCTTTGGAGAAGGTTTCTACATATTGGAAGTGGAGGTGGAACGATTAAGTGATTCCCACGACATCATTCCGCTGATGATTTCGGAAAGACTCATTGACGTAACAAAGGACTACAGGGGGCAGGAAATTGAAGCCGTAGGGCAGTTCCGTTCTTACAATCGCCATGAAGAAACCAAGAATCGTCTGGTGCTTTCCGTATTCGTAAGGGAGATTAAGATTTGCGAGCCGGATTACCAGAGTGAGCATCCAAACAGCATTTTCTTAGATGGTTATATCTGTAAGCCTCCGGTATACCGCAAAACACCATTAGGAAGAGAAATTGCAGATCTTCTACTGGCAGTGAACCGACCTTATGGTAAATCGGATTACATTCCTTGTATTTCATGGGGAAGAAATGCAAGATTTGCAGAAAAGTTCCAGGTGGGAGGACATCTTTATATCTGGGGAAGAATTCAAAGCAGGGAATATCAGAAAAAACTGTCTGAAACTGAGGTGGAAAAGCGAGTTGCTTATGAGGTTTCTGTAAGTAAGCTGGAATATCTTGCTGAATAGTGGTTTAAGGCACAAATAAAAGAATAGCATTTTAAAATGAATAGTGATATACTGAATGGGAGAGTTGTATTAAATCGTGGATTTATGAAATCGAAGATTTAGGCACTCTCCCGTTTGTAGTAAAAGGAGGATGAGAAAATGGCGATTTTTAAAGGAGCCGGTGTTGCGGTAGTAACACCAATGAATGAGGACGGAAGTGTTAATTTTGACAAGGTGGAAGAATTAGTTGAGTTTCATATTGCCAATGGAACGGATGCAATTATTGCCTGCGGAACAACAGGGGAATCTGCAACTCTTCCAATTGAAGAACATTTACAGGTAGTCAAAAGATGTATAGAGGTATCTGACAAACGTATTCCAATTATTGCAGGAGCAGGCTCTAATTCAACAGCCAGTGCACTTTATACTTCTACACAGTCTGAAAAGATGGGAGCAGATGGTCTTTTATGGGTTACTCCATATTACAATAAGGCAACTCAGAATGGGTTGATTAAGCATTTTACAACTCTTGCTGAGGCAGTTAAAATTCCTGCAATTCTTTATAATGTAGGAAGCCGTACCGGAGTAAATATGGCAGCGTCTACAACAGCTGCATTATTTAAAAATGTGGATAATATTGTAGGTATCAAAGAAGCCAGCGGTAATCTTTCCCAGGTGGCAGAGATTATGAATCTGACAGATGGTAAGATTGATATGTATTCCGGTAATGATGACCAGATTGTTCCAGTATTATCTCTTGGTGGTATTGGTGTTATTTCCGTATTATCCAACGTAGCACCAAAGGAGACACATGACATTGTAGCCAAGTATTTGGAAGGTGATGTAGTGGGAAGCCGTGACCTTCAGTTAAAATATGTTCCATTGATTAAGGCACTTTTCTCTGAAGTAAATCCAATCCCTGTGAAAGCAGCTATGAATATGATGGGAATGAATGTGGGTTCATTAAGACTTCCATTAACAGAAATGGAAGAACAGAATAAAGCAGTTTTAGAGCAGGAATTAAGAAAAGTAGGGTTATTAAAATAGCATAAAAGGCTGTTAAGAAAACGTAAAGGTAATAAAAAATTCCCGTAAGAAAATAAAATGCTAATAGACAATGCCTGTATTTCTAAGTAAAATAGAGATGCAGGCATTTTATGTGAAGGAAGGTACAGTATGACAAGAATTATAATGAATGGCTGTAATGGTGCAATGGGACAGACGATTACAAGAATTGTGGCAGAAGATGCAGAAGCAGTAATTGTAGCAGGAATTGACCCATTTGATGATAAGAAAAATGAATATCCGGTATTTAAAAGTCTGGCAGAGTGTGATGTAGAAGCAGATGTAGTCATCGATTTTTCTGCGGCAGCAGCGGTGGATGCTTTGTTAGAACAGGCAATAGATAAGAAGCTTCCAGTTGTGTTATGTACAACCGGACTTTCAGAAGCGCAGTTAGAAAAGGTGCAGGAAGCAAGTAAGCAGATTGCTATCCTTAAGTCAGCCAACATGTCACTTGGTATTAATATGCTTCTTAAATTGGTACAGGAGGCAGCAAAGGTACTGACAGAAGCAGATTTTGACATTGAGATTGTGGAAAAGCACCACAACAAGAAGGTGGATGCGCCATCCGGAACTGCACTGGCACTGGCAGATTCTATCAATGAAGCAATGAATCATCAGTACGAATATGTGTATGACCGTTCCCAGGTAAGACAGAGAAGAGATAAGAAAGAATTAGGGCTTTCTGCTGTTCGTGGTGGAACGATTGTAGGCGAGCATGAGATTATTTTTGCCGGGATGGATGAGGTAATTGAATTTAAGCATACTGCATATTCCAAGGCAGTATTTGCAAAAGGTTCTGTATCTGCAGCTAAGTTTTTGGCGGGAAGAAGAGCCGGATTTTATGATATGAGTGACGTAATTCGATTTTAGAAGATAAAAACGGAGAAAAGTGTATGTTATATTTTATTGCAAATGAGACAGCAAGAACAGGAAAGGGTACAGGAGTCTGGAGACAGGTTCAGGCAGAGTTAAAAGAACGAGGCATCTCGTATAAGGCCTTTAAGACAGAGCATGAGAACCACGCATCGGAATTGGCGGCGAAGATAAGCCGTTTGGATGACGAGGATATCTGTATTATTGTAGTAGGTGGAGATGGAACGCTCAATGAAGTGGTGAATGGAATTGCTGATTTTGAGAAGGTTCGTGTAAGTCTGATTCCGGCAGGTTCAGGAAATGACTTTGCAAGAGGTTTAGGTATCAAAGAAGTGTCAATGAAACGTCTTGAGAAGATTTTTGCCCATGTAGAAGCAGGAAAGGATTCTTATGATAGAATTGATTTAGGCGAAGTAGAGTGGGAAAAGGGTGCGAAGTCGCGTATGTATGCCATCAGTTCTGGAATAGGTATGGATGCATTAGTTTGCAAGAAAATGATGACTTCTAAAGTGAAGACTTTTATGAATAAAGTAGGACTGTCCAAGTTATCTTATCTGATTGTAACCGTACAGTCTTTAGTCTCTATGGAAACCTCTGATATGCGTGTTATCTTTGACAATGGAGAGGAATATAACTTTAAAAATACAATCTTTGGTGCGGCTATGAATACAAAAGCAGAAGGCGGTGGTGTTCCAATGGCACCAAAGGCAAGTGTGCAGGATGGAATGTTGTCTACTTGCTTTATACATACTTACACCAAGGCACAGGCTATGCTCCGATTACCTCTTTTGGCACTTGGAAAGCATGAAAGGTTCAGAGGGTGTACCTTAGCGGATTGTAAGGAAGTAACCATGCAGACAGAATATCCGATGACGTTACATACAGATGGAGAGTACATGGGAGAAGTGACAGAGGTAACATACAGAGTGCATCCGGCGAAGATGAAATTCATGTTATAATATAAAATGTGATAAAATGGGCAGCAGGAAAAACAACCTGCTGCCTTTAAGTATCTATGATATGTCTTAATAAGTCTTTCTATCAATAATCAGCTATAAAACGGAATACCCAAAAGAATTTACCAATGCTTCAATCTTATGTCCGTTTTTACAGAAAGGACATTCCGTATATTTGTATGTATGATATTCAGGAAGATCTTCTTTTTTGAAGATAGAATCAACGGAAAAATCTCCAACTTTGTCTACGGCACTGAAGATTGCCGCTATTCCGGTAAGTTTTCCACCATAATAATCCAAACATTCTACACACTGATTTATTGTTTTGCCTGTGGCTGCTGATGCAAGAAGCAGTAATACATTTTTGCCCTGAATCATAGGCTGGATATTATCACGGAAAATCATCTGTCCTGCCGCATTATATTCAGGAGAAACTATGTAAATTGTCTGATGAAGGTTTAGGGAGCCAACACCGAGATCGGTAAGTGCTTCTGCAAGGTATGCCCCAATGACTTCACAGCCGTCCATACATACGATGGTATCGACAATATCAATTGCGCTGTACTTTGTCGCAAAATTCTGCGCAATGGCTTTTGCTTCACTATGACGGGTCTTTAACGTAGTCATATCAATATAGTAATTGATGTGAGAGTGGTTAGTAGCAAAATGCCCCGGAACAACCTTTAAAGGAACAGGACAGCCCATAGTGCGAATCTTAATCATGCGTTCTTCTAACATATTACTCATTATAAAATCCCCCTTAGTATACATTATAGTAATTATCTAACTTAATGATAAAACAAAAGGAAAGTTTTGTAAAGCAGTAAGTCCCAGAATAGGTTTTGTCAAAAAAATAACAAAATGTCAGAATTTGTTGCAGCATTATGAGATTTGTCAAACTTTACTTGCATTGATGTCGAAATAAGGGTAAAATAGTGATGATAACTTTTAATCAGTAAGATATTTTTATTAAAATAAAGGAAGGAATGTGACTATGGCATTAGGAACTTTTAAAGGCGGAACTCATCCGTTTGAAGGAAAAGACTTATCTAAAGCCTTGCCAATTGAAACAATCTTGCCTGGGAAAGAAGTAGTATTTCCTATGTCCCAGCATATTGGTGCACCATCCCAACCGATTGTAGCGGTAGGCGATCGTGTATTGGTAGGGCAAAAGATTGCAGAAGCAGGTGGATTTGTATCAGTACCAACCTGCAGCTCTGTATCAGGAACAGTAAAAGTAGTAGAACCAAGACTTACCGTATCCGGTAATCCATCTCTGTCTATTGTAATTGAGAATGATGAACAGTATGAAGCAATTCCTACATTAGGTGAGGAGAGAGACTATACGAAGCTTTCTAAGGCAGAGATTCGTGACATTATTAAGGAAGCTGGTATTGTAGGTATGGGAGGAGCCGGATTCCCAACTCATGTGAAGCTTACACCGAAGAATGAAGATGAGATTGAATATATTCTTGTAAATGGTGCAGAATGTGAGCCTTATCTTACATCCGACTACCGAATTATGATGGAAGAACCAGAAAAGGTAGTAGGTGGATTAAAGGTAATTTTAAGCCTTTTTGACAATGCCAGAGGTATCATTTCCATTGAAGATAATAAGATGGACTGTGTTGCCAAGATGCAGGAACTTGTTAAGGATGAACCTAGAATGGAAGTCAAGGTTCTTAAGACCAAATATCCACAGGGAGCAGAACGCCAGTTAATCTACGCTTCTACGGGAAGAAAGCTCAATTCTTCCATGTTACCTGCAGATGTGGGCTGTGTAGTTAATAATATCGATACTGTAGTGGCTGTTTATATGGCAGTATGCCATTCAACACCATTAATCAGAAGAATTGTTACAATTACTGGTGATGCAATTAATACACCTAGAAACTTTAATGTTAAGACTGGAACCTGTTATAAAGATTTAATCGAACCGGCAGGCGGATTTAAGTCTGAACCGGTTAAGGTTGTATCTGGTGGTCCTATGATGGGTATGGCATTATTTAGTCTGGATGTGCCGGTAACAAAGACATCTTCTGCTCTTCTTTGCTTGACAAAGGATGAAGTGGCAGAAATGGAACCAACAGCATGTATCCGCTGTGGACGTTGTGTATCTGCCTGCCCAAGTCAGTTAATTCCACAGAAGCTGCTTGAATACGCAGAACGTTTTGATGATGCGGGATTCCAGGAACTTCATGGTATGGAATGCTACGAATGCGGAAGCTGTACCTATGTATGTCCGGCTAAGAGAAGGCTGACACAGGCATTTAAACAGACAAGAAGAAGTATTTTAGACAGCAGAAGAAAGTAGGAGGGAATGACAAATGAATAACTTATTGAATGTATCTGCATCCCCTCATGTCAGAGATAAAGTCTCTACAAAGACAATTATGAGAGATGTGGCAATCGCAATGCTTCCAACAAGCATTTATGGTGTTTATAATTTTGGTATGAATGCATTGCTTTTAATCCTTACTTGTGTTACAACTTGTGTACTTTCCGAATATATATGGCAGAAAAGCATGAAAAAGCAGATTACGGTAAGTGATTACAGCGCAGTTGTAACAGGTATGATTTTAGCACTTAACTTACCTGCGACAGCACCTTTATGGATGGCAATGTTAGGAAGTGTATTTGCAATTATCGTAGTAAAACAGCTTTATGGCGGTTTAGGACAGAACTTTATGAACCCTGCTTTAGCAGCAAGATGTTTCCTTATGATTTCCTTTACTGCCAGAATGACAGATTTCCCTGTAAAGGATACCGGAATTATCGTCGAAGTGGCGGATACAGCGGCAGATGCCTTTGCAGGAGCAACACCACTTCAAGCATTAAAATATGGTGCTTCGGTTAATCTTATGGAAGCATTTGTTGGTAACATTTCAGGAACAATCGGTGAAACATCTGCACTTTGCCTTTTGATTGGTGCAGCTTACTTAATTGCTAAGAAAATCATTAGTCCAAGAATTCCGGTAATTTACATTGGAACAGTACTTATTTTTGTAGCTGTCTTTGGTGGACACGGATTTGATGTGGAATTTATTTTATCTCATTTATTAACAGGTGGTCTTATCTTTGGAGCGTTCTTTATGGCGACAGACTATGTGACAACACCAATTACTCCAAATGGACAGATTTTATTTGCAGTTATTATTGGTCTTTTAACAGGAATTTTCCGTATTTTTGGACCATCTGCAGAAGGCGTTTCTTATGCGATTATCATTGGTAACTTATTAGTTCCATTGATTGAAAAAGTAACAATTCCAACTCCATTCGGTCTTGAAAAGAAAGGAGGCAAGGCATAATGAAGAATACAATTATAAAAGACGCAATTGCGTTAACCATTATTACATTAGTTGCCGGTGCTCTCCTTGGATTTGCTTATGATATTACAAAAGATCCAATCGAACAGGCAGAATATGCAAAGAAACAGAAGGCATATCAGACAGTATTTACAGAAGCAACCGGATTTGAATTAAATGAAGAGCTTCAGGCAGCAGCAACTTCTCAGGAAATCTTTGCAGAAGGTGTAACTGGTGTGTACATCAGTGAAATCTTAGAAGCAAAGAATGATGCAGGTGAATTATTAGGTTACGTTATGTCTTTTGCATCCAAAGAAGGTTATGGCGGTGAAATCATTGTTTCCATGGGTGTAGATTTAACAGGAACCATTACAGGTGTTCAGGTATTAACAGCCAATGAAACAGCAGGACTTGGTGCGAAATGTAAAGACGAAGAATTCGTTTCCCAGTTTAAAGGCATCCAGTCGTCTACTGTAGCACATACAAAGACTGGTAAAACAAGCCCAAATGAAATCGATGCCATCAGCGGTGCAACTATTACAACCAATGCCGTAACAAAAGCAGTTAATAACGCATTGGCATTCGTTTATAACTATACTGAAGTAGCGGGGGTGGGTGCAAATGAATAAATATGTAGAACGTTTATATAACGGTATTATCCGTGAAAACCCAACCTTTGTACTTATGTTGGGTATGTGTCCAACATTGGCGGTAACCGTATCAGCTATCAATGGTCTTGGAATGGGACTTTCCACTACAGCCGTACTGGTACTTTCCAATGCCATGATTTCTCTTTTAAGAAAAGTAATTCCGGATAAAGTTCGTATTCCGGCATTTATCGTAGTTGTAGCTTCCTTCGTTACAATTGTGGAATTGGTGTTACATGCTTATGTAGGAAGTCTTTATGAAAGTCTTGGAATGTACATTCCACTGATTGTAGTTAACTGTATTATTTTAGGTCGTGCAGAAGCCTATGCATCTAAGAATGGCGTATTACTTTCTATTTTTGATGGTCTCGGAATGGGACTTGGATTTACGCTAGGTTTAACATCAATCGGTCTTTGCCGTGAGTTAATTGGTGCAGGAACTATTTTTGATATGCAGATTCTTCCGGCATCTTACGAACCGGTAACTATCTTTGTATTAGCACCGGGTGCTTTCTTCGTACTTGCGTGTCTTACTGCATTACAGAATAAGTTCAAGATGCCATCTGCAACTAACGTGGAAAATGCTAATCCAATTGCCTGCGGAGGTAACTGTGCAACCTGTCATGGAAGCGCATGCTCAGCAAACCACGGTTTATTAGAAGCTGAGAGAGCAGCAAAGAAGGCAGAAGAAGCAGCGAAAAAGGCAGAGTTAGCAAAGAAAGCGGCAGAAGCAAAGAAGGCAAAGGAAGCAGCAGAAGCTGCAAAAACAGAAACGGTTGAGAACAAGCCGGAAGTTGCCAAGTCATCTGCTGCATCGAATGGAAAGGAGGATAAATAAATGGGAGAATTATTAGTCATTTTTATTGGTTCTATGTTAGTAAGTAACGTAGTATTAAGCCAGTTCCTTGGAATTTGTCCTTTCCTTGGTGTATCAAAGAAGGTTGAAACAGCAGCAGGTATGGGTGCAGCAGTAATCTTCGTTATCACATTGGCATCAGCCATTGCAGCTGTTATTTATGAATTATTGTTAAAGCCATTTAACATTACTTATTTACAGACGATAGTATTCATTTTGGTTATTGCAGCTTTAGTACAGTTTGTAGAAATGGTATTGAAGAAACTGATGCCTGCATTATATGCATCCTTAGGTGTATTCCTTCCATTAATCACAACAAACTGTGCGGTACTTGGTGTTGCATTAACAAACGTACAGAAGGAATATACTATTTTAGAAAGTATTGTAAATGGTCTTGGTACTGCATGTGGATTTACAGTAGCCATTGTATTATTGGCTGGTATCCGTGAACGTATCGAGAATAATGATGTTCCGGAATCCTTCAAGGGTTCTCCAATCGTACTGGTTACAGCAGGTCTTATGGCAATCGCATTCTGTGGATTTGCAGGATTAATTTAGAAGGGAGCAGAGGATTATGAATATTGGCGGAGTTATTTTAGCAGCCGTAGTAATCGGCGTAACAGGATTAATCGTTGGTCTGCTTCTTGGATTTGCCGGAGTGAAATTTGCGGTAGAAGTAGATGAAAGAGTAGAGCAGGTAAGAGAACTGCTTCCAAGTAACAATTGTGGTGGTTGTGGATATGCAGGTTGTGATGCTATGGCAGAAGCAATCGTGTCAGGTAAGACACCGGCAAGTGCCTGCCCAAGTCTTTCGGCAGAGAACAGAGTGAAAATTGCTGAAATCACAGGTGGTTCTGCAGAGGCAGGTGAGAAGTTAGTAGCTTTTGTAAAGTGTAACGGAACTTGTGATAAGACAACACAGAGATATAACTATTATGGTATTGCAGATTGTAAGAAGCTGGCATTAATTCCGGGTGGTGGTCCAAAGGGTTGTACTTACGGATGTATGGGACTTGGTTCCTGTGTAAATGCCTGCAAGTTTGAGGCTATTCATATCCTAAATGGTGTTGCAGTTGTAGATAAGGAAAAATGTATTGCCTGCGGTCAGTGTGTGGCGCAGTGTCCAAAGGGTCTCATTGAGTTAATTCCTTATACAGCAGAACATGCAGTAAGATGTAGTTCCAAAGATAAAGGCAAAGATGTGAAGTTAGTGTGTGAAACAGGATGTATCGGATGTGGAATCTGTGCAAAACAGTGTGAAGCTGGTGCAGTGACTGTGGATAACAACTTAGCTTACATTGATCAGAGCAAGTGTACAAATTGTGGTAAGTGTGCTGCGAAATGTCCGGCTAAGATTATCCTGTAGAAGTGCATTGAAGCAACTTGCTGATTACTACTATAAATACAGTAAATATAAAAAATGGCGGTTTCCATAAAGGGAATCGCCATTTTTTCTGATGCAATCATTAAATTACTTGTTGAACTGAATACTATACTTTCTGATTATGTAGAAGAGAGGTTCTTCGGAAAGAACAGAATTGGTATCAACTCCAACGGTATGTCCCTGCTCAGAAGTGTTGTTATAATCATTGGTATAGAAATGTCTGTTTAAAGTTTCTTCATAGATGCATTCCATTTTGAATCCTCCGTAACCTATGTGGTTTAGGAATATTGTCCTAAACCGGAACTTCATCTAATATATCAAATTCGCCTGCAGAATTCAACAAAAAAAACTCCGAAAATATGGTAAAATCAAGGAATCTTTTGATTAAAACTATACAAAACTTGACATACACCCAGAAAGTGTGATGTAATGGAGCAGTAAAAGAAAGGAAGAAGGGTATGAAACAGAAATTAGCATTGATAGGAATCGGGCTTGCCATGATTGCTATGCTGCTGTTGTGGGAAAGCTTTTACAATGGTGGATTTACAGACAGTGAAGAAGGTTATGTCAGCGACATTGATGGCAAGATTACAAGAGCGGAAATGGCCAAGATGCTGAGCCTTTTAGTGTATACAAAGGAAGAAGCACAGGATTTAGAACGAGTGATTATTTACGAGGATATCACATCTGATAAGTGGTATGATAAGTACATCAACAGTGCATACAGAATGGGGCTTTTTGATGAAGAGGAGTCACAGGAAAAAGAATTTCAGCCAATGGGCTATGTGACCTTTAGTCAGTTGGAGGGGCTGATAAATCGTATTGTGATACAAAGAACTATGGATGGAATGGATATGGGCATCGTGTCCGAGGAGTTGCTTTCCAAGGTAGAAGAGCTGCAGGAAGGCAAAAGCAAAGAGGACTATGTAACACGACTTAAATGGATGGAGTTATATGAGATTCTCTATACAAAGGTGTATCCGTGTGAACTGACAGAAGAAGTGGTGTACATATTAGGTTGTTGGGAAAATAACCAGACAATTGCCAAGTGGCAGGTAGCCACCAATAGGGGGTATCTTGTAGGTGACGGACTGAATTTCATGCCTTATGATGGGCAAAGCATTAAGGTGCTTCTGAAAGGGAATGAGATTGTAAGTATTATGGAATTGGTGGAAGAAACAGAAGTAATTCTGCCTAATGTATGGATTGCCAAGGAGGAGGAAGGACAGCTTAGCATTTATGTAAACAGCTGTGAAAGAACGTATTCATTGGCAGAGCCTTCAGAGAAGAGCTATAAAGGGAAAGTAGCGGATATTAAATTAAAAGAAGGTAAGATAGCAAGTGTAAATGTGAAAAAGAATGTTATCACAGGCAGGGTATTGCTGACCGGTGAAGATTATATTGAACTGGAACGTTATGGAAAGCTTGCACTTGCGGACAACTTCCGAATCTACAAAACATATCAGGGTTTGGAAATGGAAGAAGCCAAAGCAATTCTTGTGGGTTACTCTAATACAGAATTTATATTAGAAGATGGCGTGATATGTGCGGCAGTCATCAAAGAGCCAATACAGGTAGATAAGATTCGTGTTTTGATTAAGACAGATAATTTTAGTGATACGATACATAATGAAATCAGACTGACCGCAGACTGCGATTTTACCGTTTCTTATGGGTTAAAAGAGGAAAACTATAGTAAAGGGCAGGAGATTACCATTAAGCCAACCTCATCCATGCTCAATAAGGGGCGTGTGTTCGTAAAGCCTAAAGATACCGATGGTAAAATTACGGTTTTATCCATCCAGAGAAACCAGATGAATCCATCTTATCGTGGAAGTATGGAAATTGCATTAAAGGGAGAAGGACTGACCCTTGTAAATGAACTTTCCATTGAGGAATATTTGTATGCGGTAATTCCAAGTGAAATGCCGACTTCTTATGGTACAGAGGCTTTAAAGGTACAGGCAATCTGTGCAAGAAGCTATGCTTATAAGCAGTTAATTGCCAATAGCTGCAGTGAATATGGTGCACATGTAGATGATAGCTTTTCTTATCAGGTATACAATAACATTCCAGAGAATGAGGTTTCTATAAAAGCGGTAAAAGAGACTCATGGTAAGGTGCTTCAGTACGATGGAGAGATTATAACAGCGTATTATTTTTCCACTTCTTGCGGTCATACAACCAATGCACAGGAAGTATGGAACAGCAGTACAAAGGTACCATATCTGGTTGGTAAGCTTCAGACAGTAGAAGAAACTGCAGAGGAAGGAAAAGATGCTAAGCCAGAGACAATTGACTTGTCAAAGGAAGAAAACTTTAAGGCATTCCTAACACAGAATGCTTATGATATTTATGAAGAGGAAATGGCATGGTATCGTTGGAACGTGACATTATCCTTTGATGAGATGAAACAGTCCATTGATAAAAATCTGGGAGCACGTTATGCAGCCAATCCAAAGCTTATCCAGACGTTACAGCCGGATGGAAGCTATTTAAGCGTGCCGGTGGATACGGTAGGTCAGGTAAAAGAAATTAAGATTGGTAAGCGACAGACAGGCGGAATCATAACAGAGATTATTATTGTAGGCAGTAAAAATACAGTGAAGGTGATGACAGAATATAACATCCGAACTGTACTGGCACCAATAGAAAGCCCTGTAATCCGTCAGGATAAGAGCAAGGTGGAAAGCCTGACGATGCTTCCAAGTGCATTCTTTATTCTGGAACCGGTGCAAGAAAATGGTGAGCTGGCAGGCTACAAAGTAACTGGCGGCGGCTATGGACATGGTGTGGGAATGAGCCAGAATGGAGCCAAAGCTATGGTAGATGCAGGGAAAACTTATGAAGAAGTATTAAAGCACTTTTATGAGGGAGTAGAGATTGGAGTAATCTATAATGATTGGAACTGTGACCATTAAAGAAATAAAAGAATTTTTAGATGATATGAAGGAAGATGCAGTTTCCGCTTATGCAGCGCAGGCTGCTTTCTTCACCATGATGTCCGCCTTTCCGTTTATTATGCTGTTGCTTACTTTAATTCAGTATCTTCCGGTTACGGAAGAGGTATTGATTCTGATGGCTCAAAGAACTATACCAACTGCATTTAACGGATATGTGATATCGTTAATAGAAGAAATATATGCGAAGCCATCGGTTGCTATTATTTCTGTAACCTTTGTGGCAGCAGTCTGGGCGGCATCCAAGGGCTTTTTGGCAATTATTAGGGGATGTAACTCGGTTTATGATATTAAGGAAACCAGAAATTATGTGGAACTTCGTTTTAGGGCAAGCCTTTATACCATTGTGTTTGCAGTGGTTCTTGTAGTGACGTTGACCGTGATGGTTTTTGGAAACACCATTGCTATAGCAGTAGGAGAACAACTACCTGTATTAAGGGAATTGGTGCTTTTGGTTATTAGCCTTAGGACAATTGTTGGGTTTGGCATTATGTTTGTGTTTTTCCTTGCCTTGTATGTGGCAGTGCCAAACCGAAAGGGGAAGGTAACAGAAGAAGTGCCGGGTGCCATACTTACGTCTGTCGGATGGATTAGTTTCTCTTATCTGTTTTCCTTTTATATTGATAATTTTGCTAATTTTGATACCTATGGAAGTTTGACAGCCATTATTTTTCTGATGTTGTGGCTGTATGCCTGCATGTATATGTTTTTTATAGGTGGAGAAGTGAATGTGTGGATGCAAAAACATAGGAAATAAAAAAAGTTGCTGGAATTGAGGAAGTGACCTTAAATTCAGCAACTTTTTAAATTGTTTTAGCCAATGAAATTAGCTAAGCTGTACTTTTGCAGCTTCTTCCGGTTTAAAGTCATTTTCTAAGTCGTAGATGTTATGACCTGTAGATTCATTAAGAACACGACCTTCTAAAGAGTAACAACGGATGAAACGTTCACCGTTAACTGTACTCCAGTGTTCGACATCCCATGTAAGATATCCCATATCGTCAGTTTTCTTTTCTTTTAAGATAACGTCAACCTGACGACCTTCAACCATTTTCTGAATTAAGCCTTTTGTATCAAGCTCTAAAGATTCTTTTTTTACAACGTCTTCAACATGCATTGTGATATCCTCCTATATGTATTGAAATTTATAAAATCAATATTCTTAAATTTTATTATAGCATATATCAATGAATTTTCAATCGTATAGTGAAGAAATTTATAGTGCGACAGGCGATTATTGATAATTTCAATATAAAAAAATAGATATTGAAATTATCAATTTGAAATAATAGAAAGATAACTGTAAAATTACATTATTACAGGAGAGGTCCTTTGCGGAAGTAACTGTAAAAGTAACCGGATAATGAAAGATTTAAAAAGGAGATTTCACATGAAGAAGAGAGTATTAGCTTTATTACTTGCATGCACAATGGTATTTTCTTTAACAGCTTGTGGTTCTAAAGAAGAAAACACAACAAACGAAACAGAAAATACAGCAACAGAAGAAACAACAGAAACAGAAACTACTGAAACAGCTGAATTAGAAGATACACTTGTTATCTACACAACACATTCTGAAGAAATGGTTGGCGTAATTGCAGACGCATTTACAGAAAAGACAGGTGTTAACGTTGAATTCATTAACTTAAAAGGCGAACTTGCTGACCGTGTAAGAAGTGAAAAAGAAAATCCACAGGCAGATATCATGTTTGGTGGAGATGCAGCTACTTATATGATGCTTGATGCAGAAGGATGCTACATGGCTACTAACCCAACATGGGGCGCTGGCATTGCTGATGCTTACAAAGCAGCAAATGGTAACTGGTATGGAACATACCTTACACCAATGGTATTATTCTACAATACAAACCTTTTAACAGCAGAAACAGCTCCAACAGACTGGAAAGATTTAGTAAATGCAGAATACGCAAACTCTATCGTAACTCGTGATTCTTTATCTTCCTCTATGGGATCTACAATTGCTTCTTTAATCCAGTACTACACAGCTACAGAAGGCGAAGAAGCAGCTTGGAACTACATCGCTGGTCTTAGTGCTAACACAAAGAACTACTACAACAGCGGAAGTATGATGTACCAGGCAGTTGGTAAAGATGAAGCAGCTGTTTCCATGGCAGTTATCAACGATGTATTCACAAACAGAGATACAAATGGTATGCCAATCGAAATCGTTATCCCTGAAAGTGGTGCAGTTGTAATCACAGACTGTGTTGCAGCTATCAACAATGCTCCACACGCAAATGCAGCTGCTGCATTTATGGAATTCATCGGAAGCGAAGAATGCCAGTTATTAACAGCAACTCAGTACAACCGTATGCCAGTTATCACATCCATTTTAGCTGAATGTCCAGAATGGATGCAGACAGAATTCTCTGTATTAGATGTAGATTGGTCTGTAATCAGCGAAAACAAATCTGCATGGCTTCAGACATGGGAAACAGATTACATTGATGCTGATAAGACAGTTGCAAATCAGTAAAAAAGTTAATTAGTTTGATATGAGAAATAGTGGAGGTTTCCTCCACTATTTCTATATATGGAGAATGGATATGAAAGACGTTATCTTAAAAAATATATCTCACAGCTATGACAAGACAGAGGTGTTAAAAGATATTAACCTGACCATTGGGGAAGGTGAATTTTTTACTCTGCTTGGACCTTCCGGTTGTGGAAAAACAACGATTCTTCGTATTCTTGCAGGTTTTATTGAGCCTACAGGAGGAAGCATCTTGATTGAAGAAACAGATATTACTCATATTGCACCGGAAAAGAGGAATATGGGCGTGGTATTCCAGAATTATGCCCTGTTCCCAAATTTAACCGTTCGTGAGAATATCGCCTATGGCTTAAAGGTACGTAAAGCATCCAAGGAAGTAATCAAAGAAAAGTGCGATTTCTATATGGAGCTTGCAAGCCTTACAGAATACGCAGACCGACGTATTCACGAGCTGTCCGGTGGGCAGCAGCAGCGAGTTGCCATTGCAAGGGCCTTGGTTATGGAGCCACAGATGCTTTTGTTAGATGAGCCAATGTCTAATCTGGATGTGGCACTTCGTGTGAAAATGCGTGAAGAAATCCGTGCCATCCAACAGAAAATCGGCATTACTACCCTCTTTATTACCCATGACCAGCAGGAAGCTCTTGCGATTTCCGATAAGATAGCAGTCATGAAGGATGGGGAAGTATTGCAGGTAGGAACACCGACGGATATCTATAATCATCCGAATCAGGAATTTGTAGCCAATTTCGTAGGAGTATCCAATCGAATTGGAGGACATTTTGTAAGACCGGAAAACTTACAGTTAAGCCGTGAAAATAACGGCGGTATTTCCGTGCAGGTAAAAAATGTCCGTTTTGGCGGTATGTATTATGAATATACAGTAGAAGCGGAAAAGTGTGGCGAAACAGAAGTAAATGCTACAGAGTGTAGCGAAATGTGTGGCTGCAGGGAAGAATACCGTGTAGTTGAGATCAATCTTGGTAACGGTTCACAGGAATGGAAGGTTGGCGAAAAAGGATATCTTTCCATTATTCATGAAGATGGGCTGGTGAGTGCAGATGAAAAATAAGAAGATAAGCCCTGCAAGCCTTGCATGGTATGGGATTTTGGCTTTCTTTCTCTTAGGCTATATCCTGTTGCCGTTTGGACATACTCTTTTGCAGTCATTAAAGACAGAAATGGGCTATGGAATTGATGTATTTGCAGAGTTTTTTGCAAATCCAAATCATATTGAGACAGTGAAAAATACCTTCTTGATGGGAGCCTTATCTACCCTTACCTGTGGCGTGATAGGAATTATGCTCGCTATGTATATGACCTTTCTGGCAGGTAAATGGAAAAAGGTTGTGCATATCCTATTGTTAAGTCCAATGATGATACCGGGGGTTATTATTGTAATTTCCTTTATTCAGCTTTATGGAGAAAGCGGAATTATTACCAAAGCCATCCAGTATCTCCTTGGATTAAAGGAAGCACCATTTTCCTTCTGGGGACTTCCGGCAATCTTGTTTGTGATTACCTTTACCCAGTATGTGTATTTTTATTTGAATGTATATGTGGCATTAAAGTATGTGGACTATTCTACCGTAGAAGCAGCACGAAGCATGGGCGCAGGCTGGTTTAAGGTATTTAAGGATGTCATCTGGCCGGTCATTATGCCATCGGTACTGACTTCCATGATTGTAACCTTTGCATCCGGTGCCAGTGCCTTCTCCGCCCCCAACTTAATCGGAGGCGGATTTAAGGTATTAAGTACCCAGATTGTCCGTTCTAAAGCCTACAATAATATGGCCATGGCTTCCGTACAGGTAGTGATGCTGTTTGTAATCTGTCTGGTTGTTATGCTTTTGATTCAGTATTACAGTAAGCGATATGGCGTACAGACATCCACAAGAAGTACTTTAGTAGTACAGGCAAAGGGAAAGAACAGTCCGTTGCAGGTGGTTTGTAAACTTATTATCTTGGTACTGATTATCCTGATTGTGTTACCAATTGGAGCGATTATATATCTTTCCTTTATTAAGACAAGCTCTATTATGCAGGATATTTTCCCAACAGCATTTACATTGGAGAATTACGTTGCAATTTTCTCCAAATCCCGTGTTATGCAGCCACTTTTAAACAGCCTTAAAATGTCTGCTATGGCAGTGGCAGCAGGACTTATATTTACTGTACCAAGTGCTTACATGATAGTGAAGCAGAAGGGAAAAGTGAATGCCTTCTTCCGTGCTATGCTCATGCTTCCGTCTACCATGCCGGCAAGCGTTATCGCAGTAAACCTAATCAATGCATTTAATACAAAGAACGTATTTGCATTTAACCAGTCCTTGATTGGCGGCTTCTACATCCTTCCGATAGCATATACCATAACAGCGCTACCGCTGTTATTAAGCTCTAATGAAGTAGCAATTCAGGGACTTAATCCAAATCTTGAAGAAGCATCCAAAAGCCTTGGAGCCAATATGCTCTATACCTTTGTGCATGTAATCATACCAAATATCGCACCGGGAATTATGGCAGGAGGCGTACTGGTATTCATCAAAACCATTGGCGAATACACCATGTCCGCATTATTGTATGGTGTATATAACCGCCCAATCGCCATTTCCATGGTAACCAATATGCAGGAATATATGGTGGGAATTTCTATGGCGTATGGCGTATTGGTAATAGGAATTTGTTATATTTCGCTGGCAGTAATCTTTAAGCTGGATAAGAAGAGGTTTATGTAGCGAACTTTAGATTTGTGGGGATGACGCCTTGGCAAACGGAACACTTTGAACGGACAGAACCCTGTGGGAATATTTTTCTGGCAACATTACAACTCTGAGAAAGTCTATGTTCTTGCTTTTTTGCTTTTATTGCGAGGCTCTTTCATCGACAAGCTTGCATTTTCGAGCCTCGCGTAGCAAAAAATCTTCGACCATGACTTTCTAACAGAATTGTACGTTGTCAGGCGAAAAATATTCCCACAGGGTTCTGTCCTTTTTTAGGTTTGCTGTCTAAAAGTAGGCGTTTACCCCACTTAATTAAAGAACGTGTCCTAAAAGTAGGGTACTTTAAAGTTCGGCTACAAAATTATACCCCACTTGTAGTAACAAAACAGGATTAGGTGGGATACTACCGGATATCTGTCAAAAGCCTCGGTTCAACAAATCTAAATTCTTATTGCAGTTCACCGGAATTTTAAATCAAAATACAGTTGAGTTAACGTTGCACCCGGCACAATCATTAAAATTGTTACTGGCACTCAACGTCAGGACTTCTTGGGCAATTTTGCAAACTTTCATATTTGATTTTTCGCAGTCAGGATTTTCTGCGGTGGGCAATTATCTAAATACTTTGATTACGGCAATAA
>CAZRLE010000024.1:0-13652 GCA_964600705.1 uncultured Lachnoclostridium sp.
TAGTATGCCTTGGCAAGGACAAGATGGGAAGAATGAGCTTCAGCATCAAAGATGTTCAGTAAAATGAATAAATAATAGTAAAATAACACATCCTAATCCAAAAGAGTGGAAAAGGATGTGTTTTTTTATGAAAAAATATGCCAACGAAGTAAAAGAGCATTTTTATAATGAGAAATCAGAATTAAATCAAAAAGGACAGATGGAAGAAAAAAAGGAGGAGAAGGAAGAAAAACAGTTAGAGGATGAGAAAATCTCAGAGTATGGTCAGGTTGTGTTAGAACGTGAGAATACAGGAGAGAGAATTCATTTGCTTTCGGTAATTGGGGAAATAGAAGGACATGAAGTATTACCGGAAAAGAATAAGACAACCAAATATGAGCATGTACTCCCACAGCTTGCAGCCATAGAGAATGATAAAAATACAGATGGTCTGCTGGTGATTCTCAATACAGTAGGCGGTGATGTGGAGGCAGGACTTGCCATTGCGGAAATGATTGCTTCATTAAGTAAACCGACAGTATCTCTGGTTCTTGGTGGAAGCCATTCTATTGGGGTTCCACTGGCTGTTTCGACCCAATATTCCTTTATTGTACCAACCGGAACGATGCTGGTGCATCCGGTTCGTATGGGTGGTATGGTAATCGGGGCACCGCAGACCTATGAATATTTTAAAAAGATTCAGGATAGGATTACCGGTTTTATCTCTAATCACAGTAAGGTGTCGCAGAAACGTCTGGAAGAAATGATGATGGAAAATGGAGAACTGACAAAGGATTTAGGAACGATTTTAATTGGAGAAATGGCGGTAAAAGAAGGGATAATTGATGAAGTGGGAGGAATGAAGGAGGCGCTTACGAAGCTTTATTCCTTGATTGAAGAAGGACAGAAATAGTCCTTCTTTTTCTGTAGAACATTTTTTCGACTTATAACTTGAAATGGGACACTAAAAAAGGTATAATCGTGTAATGGAGTAGTATAATTTAAAATAGGAATTATAGGAGGAATACATAGATGGAATTATGGAAAGCAATAGTAATGGGTATTATACAGGGATTGGCGGAGTTTTTACCAATTAGCAGCTCAGGTCACCTTGCTATTTTCAAGCATATTTTGAATATTGATTTTGAAACGGGTGGTATTGTTTTTGATATTATGCTGCACGTTGGAACGCTAGCAGCTATTTTTGTGGCATTCTGGCCAGATGTAAAGGAATTGATTACAGAAGGCTTTGGAATTATATTTGATTTCATTAAGAATGTGTTTGCTAAAGAGAAAAAGGGCTATGATGGTATTATCAACACTCCATATAGAAGATTTGTAATGCTTGTGATTGTATCCACTATCCCAACTGGAATTATTGGTGTGCTGGGAAGTGATTTGATTGAAGCGGCAAGTGCCACTTTGATTGTACCAGGGGTATGTCTTTTGATTACAGCACTTCTACTTCATATTGCAGACAGGGCACCTCATGGTAAAAAGGATTCTAAGACCGTTTCCTATAAAGAAGCAGGTCTTGTAGGAATTGCACAGGGATTTGCTACATTACCAGGGATTTCTCGTTCTGGAACTACGATTACAGCATGTCGTGTATTAGGCTTTGACAGAGATTTTGCAGTGAAATATTCCTTTATTATGTCAATTCCTGCTGTGTTAGGTGCAGCGGTATTGGAACTTAAGGATTTTAGTCTGGCGGGAGTTGGTACAACAACCCTTGTAAATTATATGATAGGAATGGTGGTTGCAGGAGTTGTAGGTTACATCTGTATCAAAACTATGTTAGTGATTGTAAGACAGAAGACGTTTAAAGGATTTTCCATTTATTGTCTGGTTGCAGGAACAATCGCAATTCTTTGGAACTTTATTGGATAAAAAGTAGGTGGAGGAAAGCATGGCTGGGAATACAAAAAGCAGCGGAGCAGCAAAAAAGAAGACTTCAAAAACTTCCAAAACAACCAGTACGAAAAGTACCAAAAGTACAGGGAAAAGGGGAAGCTCTTCTAAGAAGGCCGGAGCAGGAAATAATCGTAAAAAAACAACCTTAGAGGTGAATCCATATCAAGATGAGATTATTGTAATTGTCACATTGGTGATATCCATTTTATTTGCATTAAGTACGTTTAACTTATGTGGTGTTTTTGGCAAATGGGTAGGATATTTCCTTTTTGGCGTTTTTGGTGTACTGGCATATGTACTGCCATATCTGTTGTTTTTAGGAGTGGCATTTGGAATTTCGAATAGAGGGAATCGGTCTGTGCAGCTTAAAATAGGTTGTTGGGCAGGTGTTTATGTAGTTGCAGTTTCATTGGCACACTTATTCACAAATGGATATGAAGAAGGAGCCGATATTTTGAACTTCTATACAGAGTCAGCAACTCTTAAGTCTGGTGGCGGAATACTTGGTGGTGTCATTGGTATGGGGCTTTCTTCTGTATTTGGCCAGGCAGGAGCTTATGTTATTTTAATTGGGATAGGAATTGGATTTTTTATTCTGATTACAGAAAAGTTATTATTTGCCGGTGTAAGAGAAAGAAGTGTTCGTTCCAAAGAAATCTTTGATGCCAGAAGAGAAGTACAGAGAGCAGAAAGAGAAGCTTATAAAGAGCAGAGAGCACTGGAGAGAGCAGAGAAATCGAAAGAGAAGGTGTATACATTTAGTCAGGTTGAGAAGGAAACCATACCGGGGACACCATTTCGTGTGTTTGGGGTGAAGAAAACAACAGAGAATGTAGAAAGTACCGCACCTGATATGGTAATGTCGGCTGCGCCTGCCGGCAATGCTATAGATAATTTACCAATACATAGAGGTTTGGAAGACGTAATGGAAGAAATGACCATTACAAAAGAAAGAGAATACACACAGATACCGGTTTATCAGGAAGAACTTGAGCAGAAGTTTAAGAATAGCGAAGATTTCAAACTGGTTCTTCCAAAGGGTATGGAAGAGATTCGTGCTGTGGCAGAGGAAAAAGATGTTCACAAACAGGAAGTTTATCGTGAGGAGATTCAGACAGGAGTTTTTGAAGCAGAGGAAGCTGATTTTATAGAGGAAATGTCTGTAAAGGTGGAAGAAACACCGAACGACTGTGGTGATAATGTGATTGCTTTCCGTAATTCTGTAGCAGACAGTATGTTCCAACAGGCAGAGCGTGAGATGGAAGAGGAAAAACTTCTTGAGTCGACAAGAGTAGACAGTGCAAAACCGGTTGAAATGGCCGTGCAGGAAAAGGAAAAAAAAGCGCATGAAAAAGTTGATACAAAAGAAGAAGTAGCAAAGGTAGAGGCGGAAATTCAAGGTTCTACTGTTGTAGAGAAGCCAAAGCATATGTTCCCACCAATGGATTTGTTGTCAAGACCAAAAGGGAATGATAAGTCCATGTCTGATCAGGAACTTAAGAATACTGCCATGAAACTTCAGTCTACACTGGAAAGCTTTGGAGTACGTGTCGAAATGAAGAATGTAAGCTGTGGACCTGCGGTTACCCGTTATGAATTACAGCCGGCACAGGGAGTAAAGGTAAGTAAGATTACCAGTCTTACAGATGACATTAAGTTAAGTCTTGCAGCGGCAGACATTCGTATTGAGGCACCAATTCCAGGTAAATCAGCAGTTGGTATTGAAGTACCGAATACACATAATTCTATGGTGTATCTGCGTACCCTGCTGGAAAGTATGGAGTTTAAGGGGCATAAGTCTAACATTGCCATCGCAGTAGGTAAAGATATCGGTGGTCAGACTATTGTAACGGATATTGCCAAAATGCCGCATTTACTGATTGCAGGTGCCACTGGTTCCGGTAAATCCGTATTTATCAATACACTGATTATGAGTATTTTATATAAGGCACATCCGGATGATGTTAAGTTAATTATGGTAGACCCTAAGGTCGTAGAATTAAGCGTATATAATGGAATACCCCATCTTCTAATTCCAGTTGTAACCGACCCTAAGAAAGCATCTGGAGCACTTAACTGGGCTGTTATGGAAATGACAGACCGCTATAATAAGTTTGCAGAGCTGGGTGTAAGAGATTTAAAGGGTTATAATGAGAAAGTAGCAGTTGTGGAAGGCTCAGGTGATGAACGATTTAAAAAACTGCCGCAGATTGTCATTATTGTAGACGAGTTGGCTGACCTTATGATGGTAGCACCAGGGGAAGTAGAAGATGCTATCTGTCGTCTGGCACAGCTTGCCAGAGCCTGTGGTATTCACTTGGTAATTGCAACACAAAGACCTTCAGTAAACGTTATTACAGGTGTAATTAAAGCAAATATCCCATCTCGTGTGGCATTCGCCGTATCCTCAGCTATTGACTCCAGAACGATTTTGGATGGTTCGGGAGCAGAAAAACTGTTAGGTAATGGTGATATGTTATTCTTCCCATCCGGTTTCCCAAAACCAATCCGAGTACAGGGGTCTTTTGTGTCAGATAAGGAAGTGAGTGCCGTTGTAGACTTCTTGAAAGAGCAGAATGGAATGGTGGAATATAGCGATGAAGTAACCAATAAAATTACAACTGCGGTGACCTCGGACTCCGGACAGGCTGGTAGCAATGAACGTGATGAACATTTCGTTGAAGCTGGTAAGTTTGTAATTGAGAGGGACAAAGCTTCTATTGGCGTACTGCAAAGAGTATTTAAAGTAGGCTATAATCGCGCAGCGCGTATTATGGATCAGCTTTATGATGCAGGGGTGGTTGGACCGGAAGAAGGAACGAAGCCCCGTAAGGTGATTATGTCTATGGAGCAGTTTGAAGAGTATATTGATGAGTGGGTGTAGTATGGAGTGCGTAGCAATCTATGATATTACACAACATAAAAAAGGAGAACCAGAATGATTAGGGAAACCTATGAGAAGATTGTACAGGGAATAGAGGTAAGACAGAACTTGAGTCTTCTTCGCAAGGAATTAAAGGAAGAAAATGGAAGACCTGCATTAGCATATCTGTTAAGTGGTGATTTTTCTGTACTTGAGAAACTATTAGAGCATGAAGATGCGAAAACAAGAAAGAATACGGCACTTTTAATAGGCGATTTGGGCGATAACCGCCTGCTAAAAGCACTTTTTGATGCTTATGAAAAGGAAACTACACTTTTTGTCAGAAGTGCATATTTATCTGCGATGAAGGAATTTGATTGCAGAGAGTATTTGCCTGTATTTAAGAAACAGATAAGTGAATTGGAAGAGCAGCTGGTAAAAGTTTCTACAGTACAGGATACAGAAGCGTCTCTAATGTCTAATAAGAAGCATATTTTAGAGGAACTTCACGGGCTTTCTGATTTGGTTGTGTTGATGGAAGGGATAGAAGCACACACCTTCACAGGAGCGGAGCTTTCCAATGATTTAGTGCTTCTAACCAATCGTAATCACATTGAAGTGACATCCAGACAGCTTAGGGAACTTGGAATAGAGGAGTTTAAAGAGTTTGGTGCAGGGATTATGGTGACTACAGATAAGCTTTCTGAAATTGCCAGAATACGTACCATTGAAGAGATTTTATTTGCTGTAAAGGGAATGAAGAATTGTTCTGTGGAACCAGAAGCGGCAGCGAAGAAGATAGTAGATGCCGGATTTATTGATTATTTGGAGGAACGCCACGGAGAGGAAGCACCATTTTATTTTCGAATTGAGTGTAAAAGCAAAATGCCTTTGGATAAAAAGAGCATATTTACAAGGAAAATGGCGGATTATCTGGAACAGTTTTCAGGCAGAATGCTGATTAATTCCACCTCCAGATACGAAGTAGAGATTCGTTTGATTGAGAACAAGGAAGGCAATTTTAATGTATTGATTAAGCTTGGTACCTTTAAGGATATGCGGTTTACTTATCGTAAAGAAGTGATTGCAACCAGCATTAAACCTGTGAATGCAGCTCTTACCATAGCGCTGGCAAAGGATTATTTAAAGGAAGAGGGTAAGGTATTAGACCCATTTTGTGGTACAGGAACGATGCTGATTGAGCGTCATAAGCAGGTACCTGCCAATACAAGCTATGGAATTGATATTTTTGGAGAAGCCATTGAAAAGGCAAAAGTGAATACAGAGGTTGCGCACCAGATTATTCATTATATCAATCGTGATTTCTTTGATTTTAAGCATGAATACCTTTTTGATGAAATTCTTACCAATATGCCAATGGTGACAGCAAAGAAGAATGAAAAAGAAATTTATGATATTTACAGAAAATTTTTTAAGAAAGCCCATGAACATTTGACAGAGAGTGGTGTAGTGGTAATGTACAGTCATAATCTTGAGATGGTAAAGGAACTGGCACCAAAGAATGGCTTCCGCGTGGAAAAACAGTGGGAGATATCCAAAAAAGAAGGCACTTATGTAGTAGTGCTAATAGCTACCTAACGGATTGTTCCGTGCATTGCACTCTCACAATCCTGCCCAATATTCGGATATCGTGGTGTATACACACCACTTTTATCCTCATATTGGGGCGGGTCAATAAGTCATAAAACCACTTTTGTGCGAGCACAGCGTGGTTTTAGACTTTTGACCCTGGCAGCTTAAAATAAGATATTGCGAAATGCAGTACAAATGAGTATAATAGCCAAAAACAGCTATATAGCTCCAATGGCTATAAAAGAAAGGACAGGATACCATGATTCAGTTATATGAAAAGGGTGCTTATTTAGTAAATGGCACAGAACTGATTGCAGAAAATGAAGAAACAAAAGAAGTGTTAGCGGCAAGATTGGGTGGTCAGGTAATTGACAAGAAAGAGGCTGCTAAGGGAACAATGGCGTATAGCATTTTAGAAGCACATAATACCTCTGGTAATATGGACAAGCTTCAGATTAAGTTTGATAAATTAACTTCACACGATATTACATTTGTTGGAATTATTCAGACTGCAAGAGCATCAGGACTGGAGAAATTCCCTGTTCCTTATGTATTAACAAACTGTCATAACAGCCTTTGTGCAGTAGGTGGAACAATTAACGAAGATGACCATGTATTTGGTCTTTCCTGTGCTAAGAAATATGGTGGAATCTATGTGCCACCTCATCAGGCAGTTATTCACCAGTTCGCTAGAGAAATGCTTGCTGGCGGCGGAAAAATGATTCTTGGTTCAGACAGTCATACCCGTTATGGTGCTTTAGGTACTATGGCAATTGGAGAAGGCGGTCCTGAACTGGTAAAACAGTTACTTTCCAAGACTTATGATATCAATATGCCTGGCGTAGTTGGTGTTTATTTAACTGGTAAGCCACAAAAGGGTGTGGGACCACAGGATATTGCATTGGCCATTATCGGAGCGGTATTTAGCAATGGATATGTAAATAATAAAGTAATGGAATTTATCGGTGATGGTATTGCTAATTTAAGTGTAGATTATCGTATCGGTATCGATGTAATGACAACAGAAACAACCTGTCTGTCATCTATCTGGGTAACAGATGATAAGGTAAAGGAATTCTATGATATCCATAGAAGACCGGAAGATTATAAGGAATTAGCACCAAAGGCAGTAGCATATTATGATGGACTTGTGTATGTAGATTTATCTAAGATTAAACCAATGATTGCTATGCCATTCCATCCAAGCAATGTATATACTATTGATGAGTTAAATGCTAATTTGATGGATATTCTTGATGATGTAGAAAAGAAAGCATTAGTAAGCCTTGATAACAATAATGTAAAATACAGCTTAAAAGATAAAGTTCGTAATGGTAAGCTTTATGTAGAACAGGGTGTTATCGCAGGCTGTGCAGGCGGCGGTTACGAAAATATCTGTGATGCAGCAGACATTTTAAGAGGCAAATTTATTGGTTCGGATGAGTTCTCCTTAAGTGTATATCCAGCCAGTCAGCCGGTATTTATGGAATTGGTAAAGAATGGAAGAGTAGCAGACCTTATGGCAACTGGTGCAACTATTCGAACTGCCTTCTGTGGACCATGTTTTGGTGCCGGAGATGTACCTGCTAATAATGGATTAAGTATCCGTCATTCAACAAGAAACTTCCCTAACAGAGAAGGTTCTAAGATTACAAATGGTCAGATTGCTTCTGTAGCCTTAATGGATGCACGTTCGATTGCAGCAACAGCAGCCAATAAGGGTTACTTAACATCCGCAATGGATATGGATGTGGAATATACCAAACCTAAATATTTCTTTGACAGCACAATTTATGATAATCGTGTATATAATGGTGTTGGCAAAGCAGACCCAGAGCAGGAAATCAAATTTGGACCTGGTATTGTAGACTGGCCTGCAATGGTAGAATTGACAGATGATATTTTACTTCGTGTTGTTTCTGTTATTCATGATCCGGTTACAACAACAGATGAATTAATTCCATCCGGTGAAACATCATCCTATCGTTCTAATCCACTAGGACTTGCTGAATTTACATTATCACGTAAAGACCCGGCTTATGTAGGAAAAGCAAAAGCAGTTCGTGCTGTAGAAGAGATTAGAAGAAGCAATGCCTGCCCAATGAAAGAAGATGAAGACTTCAAGAGAGCGTTTAGCGTAATCAAAGAAGCATGTCCAGATTTAAAAGCAAGAGAAACTGAAATCGGAAGCGTTATTTACGCCGTAAAACCAGGTGATGGTTCTGCCAGAGAACAGGCAGCAAGCTGTCAGAGAGTATTAGGCGGATTAGCTAATATTGCATCTGAATATGCAACAAAACGTTATCGTTCTAACTTAATTAACTGGGGTATGTTACCATTCTTATTAGATGGCAAAGAACCATTTGAAAACGGAGATTTTATCTTTATTAAGGATATTAAGAAAGCAATTATCAATAAAGACAGCGAAATTAAGGCTTATGTAGTTAAGGATACATTAGAAGAATTTACATTAAGACTTGGTGAACTGACAGATGATGAAAGAACCATCATTCAGAAGGGCTGCTTAATTAATTATTATAAGGGTTAAAAAAATAGAGGTATCAGTTTAAGTGAGCTGATACCTCTTTTAAATGATAAAATATTATTTTGTTTTATTTTTTACTTCTTCAGAATTAGCATATCTGGCTTCTTTACGTTCTGCACGTTCTATAATCTGTTGTTCCACAGGAGTAAGAAGTTCTTTGTAATGAATAGTTCCATTTTCATCACGATTTACACGTTCAATTTTAGTATAATCAGAGGAAGTGTATGGCATATTTTTCTTTTTAAGCAGATATGCAGATACTCTTCGTATAATATAGATGATAATCGCACAGACTGGAACCCCCATAAGCATACCGACAATTCCGAATAATCCCCCAGCCAGTGTAGTGGAAGTAACAATCCAGAAAGCAGAAAGACCGGTACGGTCACTTAAGATGGCAGGACCGATTACATTTCCATCTAACTGTTGTAATGCAAGTATAAAAATACTAAAGTAAATGCATTGAACCGGACTTACAAACAATACAAGGATTGCACTTGGAATGGCTCCAATATAAGGTCCATAGAATGGAATAACGTTGGTTACACCGACAAAAATACTGATTAACAGGGTGTAAGGCATCTTTAAAATGCTGCAGCCAATAAAGCATAAAATACCAATAATTGTAGAATCAATAATCTTTCCGATAATAAAACCGCCAAAAATCAAGTGACTTTCACGAATTACTTCAATAATTACATTGGCGGCGTCAGGGCTAAAGATAGCATAAATCAGCATTTTTCCCTGAGAAGCAAATTTCTCTTTGCTGCTTAAGGTGTAAATGGAGACGATAATACCGATAAGCAAGTCACTGACAAGACCAACAGCACCAAGAACACCGGTAGCAAGTGCACTAATCCATGTATTTAATTGTGGAAGTAAGTCAGTTTTTAACCAATTTTCCGCAAAGTCCATGGCTTTGGTTAAGATATCTTCAATCATAGGTCCGTAATGACTGTTCTCTGACCAGAAGTTAGTAGCCCAGGCCATAAAGCTTTCAGAAAGTTCTGGAAGCGAAAGGAACAATCCGCGGATGCTGATTAATAATTCTGGAAGAATGATACTTGCCAGAATATAAATACAAAAGCCAAAAACTAATAAGGCAAAGGTGATAGAAAGAGAGCGTGCAAGGGATTTGCAGCTTTTTTCTTTTTGCATGTGCTTTCTTAAAAAGGGCAGAATTCGCACTTCTGCAAAATTCATAATCGGATTCAAAAGATAAGCAATAACAAGACCATAAATAATAGGCTGCAAAATGCTGATTACATTAGAGAAAAATCCGGCGATTGCATCAAAACGAAGAAAAGCAAAAAATACCAGAATACATGAGGCAACAACAAAAAAGATTGCCAGTCCTACAAAGAGGTAAGGACGCATTCCTTCGCGGGTTGAGGTAGATTTGTTTTGTTCTTGATTCATTTGTAAATTACACACCTTTCTATATTCATAACTATTCAGAATAAAGTTGTCATTCTAAACAATCGTCCATATTAAGTTTACAAAGATATGCCCTGAAAATCTAGTTAATATCCCGTAAAAATCCAGTTAGAAATTGGAACTTTTTTTAACAAGACGTATATTCTAATTATAACAGATAAAAAAGAAATTCAAACCTATTTTTTAAAAAAATAAGGAGAAACTTCCTCTGCTCGGCAGAGGTCTCGCATTTTTCAAAGAAAAACAAGGAGGAAGGAATAATGGCATATAGAGTCGTGGTGGATGCAGGACATGGCGGATATGATAATGGAGCAGCCTACAATGGAAGAAAAGAAAAAAATGATACATTACGTCTTGCATTGCTTGTGGGACAGATATTAGCTGAAAATGGGATTGATGTAGCTTATACAAGAACAACAGATGTGTATCAGAGCCCGGCAAGAAAAGCCCAGATAGGCAATGAAAGCGGAGCAGACTTATTTTTATCACTACATCGCAATGCTGCCTACGAGCCGGGGGCTTATAATGGAGTGCAGACACTGGTATACAATTTAGGAGATATCAAAGAAGAATTTGCAGAGAATATCAATCGTGAGCTTGAAGCAGTGGGGTATAAGAATATTGGAACTGAGGTACGTACGAATCTTGCTGTTTTGAGTCAGACAAATATGCCTTCCCTTTTAGTAGAGGCAGGATTTATTGATTCAGATATTGATAATCAGATATGGGATGAGAAGTTTTATCAGACAGCCAATGCCATAGCAACCGGAATAATTGAAACCATCATGAGAAATTCATAAATTTTTCACTTTTCATTTCATTGGAAGTGTAATAGAATATACTTGATGTAGTTTGCATTCTTATGTTATGTGAGTAAGAAAATCGTAATAGAAGGCAGGCTTTACAGATGAGAATAGAATGCAGATAAGGAGAAAACTATGAAGATATTTTTTGTATCACTTGGTTGTGATAAGAATTTAGTAGACAGTGAAGTGATGTTAGGATACCTAAGAGAAAAGAACTACGAAATTACCAATGATGAAACCGAAGCAGACGTTGTTGTAATCAATACCTGTTGTTTTATCAATGATGCAAAGGAAGAGAGCATCAATACCATTCTTGAAATGGCAGAGTATAAAAAAGAAGGTACATTAAAAGCACTGGTTGTAACAGGTTGTCTTGCTCAGCGTTACCATGAAGAAATCAAAGAAGAGATTCCAGAGGTAGATGCCATTATCGGAACCACCGGTTATGAAGCAATCTGTGAAGCAATCGAAGAAGCTTTGGAAGGGCATTTTTCAGAGAATTTGAAGGATGTGAATTACCTTCCAAAGAACAATACCATTCGTGTGAATACAACTGGTGGATATTATGCGTATCTTAAAATTGCAGAAGGCTGTGACAAGCATTGTACTTACTGTGTAATTCCATCTATTCGTGGTAAGTTTAGAAGTGTTCCGATGGAAAAATTACTGGAAGAAGCTTCTTACCTTGCATTAAATGGTGCAAAGGAACTGATTCTTGTGGCACAGGAAACCACTCTTTATGGTGTGGATTTATATGGTGAAAAACGTCTTCCAATGCTTCTTAGAGAACTGTGTAAGATTTCCGGTTTGGAATGGATTCGTATTCTTTACTGTTATCCGGAAGAAATTACAGATGAGTTAATTCAGGTTATGAAAGAGGAAGAAAAGATTTGTCATTATCTGGATATGCCAATTCAGCACTGTTCGGACAGCATGTTAAAAAGAATGGGAAGAAAAACTTCAAAGGCAGATTTGGAAGCTATCGTTGCAAAGCTTCGTAGAGAAATTCCAGATATTGCACTTCGTACCACTCTGATTACAGGTTTCCCTGGTGAAACAGAAGAGAATCAGAGAGAACTTTATGAATTCGTAGAGGCAATGCGTTTTGACCGTTTAGGGGTATTTACGTATTCACCGGAAGAAGGAACTCCGGCAGCCAGAATGGAAGACCAGATTGAAGAAGAGGTAAAAGCTGCAAGAAGAGATGAAATTATGGCACTTCAGCAGCAGATTGCTTTTGAAAAAGCAGAGGAAATGGATGGCGAAGTATTAAAGGTTATGATTGAAGGTAAGCTTCCAGAGGATAATATTTTCGTGGGAAGAACTTACAAAGATTCTCCAAACGTAGATGGCTTTATTTTTGTTAGTGCAGAAAGAGAGCTTATGTCCGGCGATATGATTAAGGCTTATGTAACAGAAGCACAGGAATATGACTTAATCGGAGAAATGATTGAAGAGTATGAAGAGTAAGCGAAAGCTTCATTTACCAGTGATAAAGCTGTAAAAGCAGCAGAAAGAGAGAGAATTATGAATTTACCAAATAAACTGACTATTTTGCGTGTGGCGATGATTCCGTTTTTTGTGTTTTTCCTTTTAAACACTAGTATACCGAATCATCAGTATCTTGCAGTGGCAATCTTTATTCTTGCATCATTTACCGATGCTTTGGATGGTTATATTGCAAGAAAATATAATTTGATTACTAACTTTGGAAAATTTATGGACCCATTGGCAGACAAGCTGTTAGTGGCTTCTGCCTTGATTTGTTTCGTTGAACTTGGTCTTATGCCTTCATGGATTGTAATTGTGATTATCAGTCGTGAATTTATTATCAGCGGCTTCCGTCTGGTAGCGTCCGATAATGGTGTCGTAATTGCAGCAAGCTACTGGGGCAAGTTTAAAACTGTAGCACAGATGCTGATGTCAATTTTATTGATTGTACACATTGAACATCCGGCATTGCTGATTTTGGAACAGATTTTAATCTATGTGTCCTTGATTTTAACAGTAGTATCTTTAGTAGATTATATTATTAAAAATAAAGGTGTATTAAAGACAAATGAATAAGTAATACTATAATTGTATTGGAATGAAAAGCAGGGGTATACAGGTATGGTAGTAGAATTGATTAGTGTCGGAACAGAAATTCTCATGGGGAATATTGTAAATACCAACGCTGCCTATTTGTCGGAAAAATGTGCAGGGCTTGGTCTATCCATATATCATCAGGTGACAGTAGGAGATAATGAAGGAAGGCTTATGGAGGCTGTACAAACAGCTTTAAAGAGAGCTGATATTATCATTCTGACTGGAGGACTTGGACCTACAGAGGATGATTTGACAAAAGAAACTACAGCGAAAGCAATGGGACTTTCCTTAGTTGAGGATGCTCGTACGAAAGAGCGAATTGAGACTTATTTTAAGGGACGCAAATTGGGATTTGTTATGCCGGAAAGCAATTGGAAGCAGGCGGTTGTAATAGAAAATTCCATTATTTTAGATAATGATAATGGAA
>CAZRLE010000024.1:13662-18125 GCA_964600705.1 uncultured Lachnoclostridium sp.
ACAGCACCGGGAATGATAGCAGAAAAGACCGATGAAGACGGAAAAGTAAAGAGAGCTATTTTACTTCCCGGACCTCCAAATGAAATGAAGCCGATGTTTGAAAAACTGGTGGTTCCATATCTGAAACAGTTACATCCATTTATACTCTATTCAGAAATGGTTAAAATCTGTGGTATTGGTGAAAGTCAGGCTGAGGAAATGATTATTGACCTGATTGATAGTCAGACTAATCCAACCATAGCACCTTATGCGAAAACTGGACAGGTACATTTTCGTATTACAGCCATGGCGGCGTCAGAGGAAAGTGGAAAAGAAATGGTTGCTCCGGTGATTAAGGAACTTAGAAGACGATTTGGTGATAATATATATACAACAAAGGAAACAGAGAGTATGGAAGAAACAGTTGTTTCCATGTTGAAAGAAAAGAATTATAGGATTACAACAGCAGAATCCCTGACTGGTGGACTGATTGCAGGAACAATTGTTAATGTAGCAGGTTCGTCTGCAGTGTTTGGTGAAGGTTATATTACTTATGCTGAGGAAGCAAAGGAAAAAATTCTGGGTGTAAAGCATGAAACCATAGAAGAATATGGTGTTGTAAGTGCACAGACTGTAGAGGAAATGGTACTTGGTGCCTGCAAGGCTTCAGGAGTAGAAGTTGGTGTGGCGGTAACAGGAATTGCAGGTCCGGATGGTGGCACAGAGGATAAGCCGGTAGGAACGGTATACATCGGCTGCTGTGTCAACGGAAAGGTTACTTCCAAACGTTTCCAGTTTAAAGGAAATCGCCAGAAAATACGTGATAATACAGTGATTTATGCCCTTGATATGGTGAGGAGAGAATTATTATAGAATTTAACATAAAAATGACATAAGTTTTGTTTATTCTGTTTCTGGGAAGTGAAATTTCAGTCAATTTGGATAAAATTGGCATGAAGTAGGAAAAGAGTGGGAAAACTAGAGTTGAAAAAGGAGGACTAAGATGACAAGAAAGAGATGCAAATTAGGTGTTGGATTGTTCATTTTGGTTTTAACAATGGCATTTTTAGGTGCCTGCGGAAAGCAAACAGAAGATAATTTGGATTCCCAAACGAACCAGGAAGTACAGAATGACCAACAGACAGCAGATGACCAGGAAGATGCGACTATAAATCAGGGACCAACAGAAGTTCCAATTTATAGCATTAACGACAACTCCTTAGAAAGTGAGCAGACTTATGTGACGATTAAAGAACTGACTCCGGAAGCGGTTGTCCAGGCAGTGGTCGATTCTTTTGAGGAACATTCCCTTGAGGTGGGGATTGACAGTGTCACTGCAGAAGGGGATACGGTAATTGTCAGCTTTATGTATGGAACAGCTCCTTTGACATCAGTTGGTTCTACAGTAGAAGAAACAATTCTTAATAGTATAGCAGACAGTTTGTTAGATAATATTGAAAGCTGCAAAAAAGTAGTATTCCGTGCAGAAGGAGAAGCTTATGAAAGTGGACACTATGCATTTGGAATTGATGAGGTTTATGCGGCAGAATAGTAAATGAGAATTACAAAAGACAAAAGAGAATAGACAATCGAGGAATATTTTAATGAGTAAAATATTAGTAGTTGGTGGCGGAGCTGCAGGCATGATGGCTGCAGTTTTTGCTGCCAGAAATGGACATGAAGTAACTATATACGAGAAAAATGAAAAGTTAGGAAAGAAGCTCTATATAACGGGAAAAGGACGTTGTAACATCACGAATGCCGGGGACATGGAAACCTTGTTCCAGAGTGTTACGTCTAATTCTAAGTTCTTATATAGTGCTTTTTATGGTTTTACAAACTTTGATACCATTGACTTTTTTGAAGGACTTGGTTGCAAGACAAAGATTGAACGTGGGAACAGGGTATTCCCGGTATCTGATAAGTCCTCTGATGTTATTATGGCAATGACCAGAGAGTTGCAGCGTCTTGGTGTACAGATTGAATATCGTACTGAAGTGGAAGAAATCATAGCGACAGATGGTGTGTTTGAAGGAATAAGAATCAAGGGAAGCAGACAGATAATCAAGGGTGACAGCGTGATTATTGCTACCGGAGGGTTATCTTATCAGACAACAGGTTCTACAGGTGACGGCTATAAGTTTGCCAAGTCACTTGGACATAGTGTGACAGAGTTATCTCCATCCTTGGTGCCATTTAATATTAAAGAGGAATTTGTTAAGGAGTTGCAGGGGCTTTCACTCAAAAATATTCAGGTGAGAGTATATGCAGGTAAAAAAGAAATATTCAATGATTTTGGAGAAATGCTCTTTACCCATTATGGGGTAAGTGGACCGGTAATTTTAAGCTCCAGTGCATATGCAATTCCTCATATCGGTAAAAAAGAATTAAAATTAACCATTGACTTGAAACCGGCACTTTCAAGAGAACAATTAGATGCCAGGGTGCTTCGTGACTTTACAGAGTGCCTTAATAAGCAGTATAAGAATTCCCTTGACCAGCTATTGCCAAGAAAATTGATTTCTGCTATCATTTCCCTAAGTGGAATTGACCCGGATAAGAAGGTAAATGCAATCACGAAAGAGGAACGTTTGAGACTTGTGGATGTGATTAAAAATATGGAACTTACCATTACTGGAATCAGAGATTACAACGAGGCAATTATTACGAAGGGTGGCGTAAAGGTGAAAGAGATTAATCCTGCAACCATGGAGTCTAAGCTTGTGAAGAATGTGTATTTTATCGGTGAAGTGCTGGATTTGGATGCTTTGACCGGAGGCTTTAATTTACAGATTGCGTGGTCTACGGCATACCTTGCAGCACAGCAGTAATCCCAAATGGGTCAGGAATTTGCGGAATCTAGAGAATGGGAGAGATTAAGATGAGTTATAGTATTGCTATTGATGGACCTGCAGGCGCAGGCAAAAGCACTATCGCAAAGAAAATTGCAAAAGAATTATCATTTATTTATGTGGATACAGGAGCCATGTATCGTGCCATGGGATTGTATATGTACCGTAAGGGGATTGCAGGAACAGATACAGAGGCTGTAAAAGGTGAATTAGACAATGTAGATATTACAATTTCTTATGTGAATGGCGAACAGCAGGTTTTCTTAAATGGAGAAAATGTAACTGCATTTTTAAGAGAAGAGCAGGCAGGTCAGATGGCATCTGCAGTTGGAACAATTGCAGAAGTCAGAGCCAAACTGGTGGCACTTCAGCAGAAAATGGCAGAAACGGAAGATGTAATTATGGATGGCAGAGATATTGGAACAGTTGTACTTCCAAATGCCAATGCCAAGATATATCTGACAGCAAGCTCTAAGGAACGTGCAAGAAGACGTTTTGAAGAATTAAAGGCTAAGAATGTGCTTTGCGATATAGATGAGATTGAAAAGGATATTATTGAAAGAGATAAGCAGGATATGAATCGTGCAGCTTCTCCGTTAAGACAGGCAGAGGATGCAGTGCTTGTAGACTGTTCAGACATGGGAATTGATGAAGTAGTGAATACTATCATTGGAATTTTCAAGGAAAAGACACAGTAAAATGAATTGCAAATCGCATTGTTTAGTGGATTTAAAGGGATATAGGAGAAACCATGGAAGTTAAATTGGCGAAAAGTGCAGGCTTTTGTTTCGGTGTAAAACGTGCAGTAGAAACGGTTTATAAAGAAATTGAAAAAGGGAACAAAGTATACACGTATGGACCTATCATTCATAATGATGAGGTAGTAAAGGATTTGGAAGAAAAGGGAGTATGTGTGGTTAAGTCCTTAGAAGAAATGGAGCATATTGAGAAAGGGATTATGATTATCCGTTCTCATGGGGTTTCTAAGGCAGAATATGATAGAATTTCAGAGTTAGGCTTTGAAATTGTAGATGCCACCTGCCCATTTGTTAAAAAAATCCATAGAAATGTTTCCAAGGAAAGCGCTGAGGGAAGAGAAGTTGTGATTATTGGTAATGCGAACCATCCTGAAGTACAGGGTATCAAGGGATGGTGTGAAGGTAGTTGCACCGTAATCGAAACCGTGGAAGAAGCAGAAAAGTATGTCCCAAAATTTGGGAAAAATGTATCAATTGTCGCACAAACGACATTTAATTACAAGAAATTTAAAGATTTAGTTGAAATTATTTCGAAAAAGGGTTATGATATACTTGCTTTAAATACAATTTGTAACGCTACAGAGGAGCGTCAAACAGAAGCAAGGGAACTTGCTGAAGTTTGCGATGCAATGATTGTAATAGGTGGCAGACAGAGTTCGAATACACAGAAGCTTGTAGAAATCTGCAAAAGCGAATGTGCCGATACTTATTATATACAGACACTCGTTGACCTAGATTTAGAAGTATTGAAATCGTTTCGTAGCGTAGGTATTACCGCAGGGGCATCAACCCCAAATAATATTATTAAGGAGGTCCAAATAGCATGTCAGAAATGAGTTTTGAACAGTTATTGGAAGAATCATTAGTTACAATT
>CAZRLE010000024.1:18135-18455 GCA_964600705.1 uncultured Lachnoclostridium sp.
GTTAAAGGAACGGTAATCGGTGTAAAAGAAGACGAAATCATTCTGAATATAGGTTACAAGGCCGATGGTATTATCACAAGAAGTGAATATACTAATGCACCAAATGTGGATTTAACTACAATGGTTCAGGTAGGAACAGAAATGGAAGCTAAAGTTCTCAAAGTAAATGATGGAGAAGGACAGGTTCTTCTCACATACAAGAGATTAGCTGCTGAAAAAGGAAATCAGAAATTAGAAGAAGCTTTCAACAACAAGGAAGTTTTAAAAGCACCTGTAGCTGCTGTTTTAGATGGTGGTTTAAGTGTTATCGTAGAAGAAGC
>CAZRLE010000025.1:0-11800 GCA_964600705.1 uncultured Lachnoclostridium sp.
TATAGCAAATGTTAATACAGCAGGGTTTAAAGCAAGCAATGTAGTATTCTCAGACGTATATTATCAGACATTACAGAATGCAACAGGAGCAGACCCAACAACAGGAACAGCAGGACAGAATGCAAAGCAGGTTGGTATTGGTAGTAAAGTATCTTCTATCGCTGCTAACATGACAACACAGGGTGGTGCACAGGCAACTGACAATGCCATGGACCTTATGTTAAGTGGAGATGCCTTCTTTATCGTAAACAGAGGCGGAACAAATTACTTCACAAAAGCAGGTGCATTTAACGTAGATGCGGCAGGTAACTTATGTACAGCGGCCGGAGATTTAGTAATGGGATGGGATACAGACGAAAATGGCGAAGTAATCCAGTCGCAGGTTAAGGCATTAGATGTAATGGCACCAGAGAATTTGTACTCAGAACCAGAAGCAACAACAAAAGCATACTTAAGTGGAAATATAGATTCTACAGACTCACAGCTAACAGGGGAAGGAGTTCCATTCACAGTAAGTTTTTATGATAATCTAGGCTATAGTTATACTGCAGTATATGCTATTAAACAGACAGATGCAGCTTCAGGAACATACACAGCTACATTGACAGATATTTTGGATTCAGATAGTGTTTCGATTTTAAAGAAGGAGAAACTAGATACTACGACAAATAAACCGACAGGTGAATATGAAACTTCTGGTACTGCAATTACATTTGGAAGCGTAACAGGTGCTTATACAGTAAGTGCAAATGGAACAGTTACATGGACTACTCCGGTTACTCAGACGTTGAAGTTTAATCCTGTAAGTGGAACATTTAGTGGAGCCGGAGCGGCAGCAACAGACACAAATACAAGTTTGAATTTAAAACTTGTGACAGCAACAGCGACTAATTCCCCATTCCCAGCAGAAGGTATCGAAATCGACTTCTCGTCCTTAACGCAGTACTCTACAAGTGGTACATCTTCCGTAACTTCTACAAGAGGTGACAAATTAACAGGAGAAGGTGCTGGTACTTCTTTCGGTAACATGAAAGGTCTTAGCATTGATGCATCTGGTATAATCTATGGTACATACGACAACGGAACTAAGAAATGTCTTGGACAGATTGCAGTAACAAGCTTTGCAAACCCAGCAGGTTTAGAAGCCATCGGTGGAAGCTTATTTGCTGAAACACAGAACTCCGGTGAATTCGATGGTATTGGTAAAGCGGTAACAAATGGTGGTGGAAGCATGAGCTCTGGTTACCTTGAAATGTCCAACGTAGACTTATCAACAGAGTTTACAAACATGATTACAACACAGAGAGGTTTCCAGGCAAACTCAAGAATTATCACAACTTCTGATACGTTATTAGAAGAATTAGTTAACCTGAAGCGTTAATAAGTAATAGAAACTAGAGCTTGGTGGCAGGTATTGCCTGCCACCAGCTTTAAAAGAAGAAATAGGTATATGGATAAAGAAAAATAAGGGTAAAAAATTTCTCTTTTTGTGAAAAAAATGCAAAAAACACAAAAAATGTAGAGAATTTTATGTCAGTTCTTGCAAAAAATTGTCAAGACGGATATAATGTCTTAGAGGAGGATTTTTGTGATTGAGATAACAAAGTTAAATGGTTCGAAAGTAACAGTGAACGCTGATTTAATAGAGACGGTGGAAGAGACACCGGACACTCTTATTACTTTGACATCCGGCAAGAAGTACATTGTGCAGGAGAGCCGCAAGGAAGTAAGATTGTTAGTAATAGATTATAAAAGACAGATATTTGCAATGGAAAAATAATATTTTAATAGGTGGTGGACGTTTTGGATATAGCAACAATAATTGGTATGGTCGTTTGTTTTGGTCTGATGATTTTCGGTATGGTATGGGGAAAAAGCTTTTCAGCGGTAATGAGCTTTATTGATATCCCTTCTGTATTGATTACAATTGGTGGTACTTTCTTCTGTCTGTTAGCGCAGTCGAAGTCCATTCCGCACTACATTAACTCCTTAAAGTCCCTTGGTATGGTTTTCAAGGTAAGAGAGTATAATGAAGCAGAAGCAATCAACAATATCATCAATCTTTCTAACGTAGCGAGAAAGGAAGGTCTTCTTGCATTAGAAGAAGCAGCCAATAATATCGAAGATGATTTCTTAAAGAAGGGTGTACTTCTCATTGTCGATGGTACTGATCCAGAACTTGTAAGAAGCATTATGGAGACAGAGCTTAGTTGTATCGAAGACAGACATGAAAGTAATGCGGTCTTCTGGGATAGAGCAGCAGCCTTGGGTCCTGCCTGGGGTATGATTGGTACACTGATTGGTCTGGTTCTTATGTTAAAGGACTTATCTGACTTAGCATCTGTAGGTCCTAACATGGCGGTTGCGTTAATCACAACATTCTACGGTTCCGTTATTGCCAACTGGCTTTGTACACCAACAGCCAACAAGATGCGTGATAACAGTGCGTCCGAGATTCGTATTAAAGAGATTATGGTGGAAGGTCTTCTTTCAATTCAGGCGGGCGAAAACCCTCGTGTAATTGAAGAAAAACTCAAATCCTTCTTGTCACCTTCTGAAAGAGGAGCGATTGGAGAACAGAGTGAAGGCGGTGAGGCATAGTGGCCAGAAAGAAAAAGCAAAGTGGCGGAGATGGCGGTGGTGCACCAGCTTGGATGGCGACATTCTCTGACTTAATGAATTTGTTATTATGTTTCTTCGTATTATTATTTGCCTTTTCCAGTACCGATGCAGAGAAGTTTGCAGAGATTTCTGCATCCTTTAAGAATAGTTTTAGTATCTTCGAGGGTGGCGCCAGCGCAATTGGTGAAGGTAAGCTGGTTTCCCAGGGTGCAAGCCAGATGGATAAGCTTAGTGAGTACTTTAGTGAAATGGAGATGGTTTTCCAGGAAGACCATGATGATTCGGAAGAAGACATGGAGTACGAGAAAAAGGAATTAGAAGAAGCAAAGGAAGCCACGGAAGAGCTGTATGAAGAAGTAATAGAAGCAGCGGAAGGAAAGAATGTTGGTGATTCTATATCCGTAAGCATGGATGAGGGTTATCAGTATGTAAGGATTTCCATGAATGGTGCAGTTTTATTTGATTCTGGTTCTGCTGATATTAAGAAGGACGCAGTTGGAATCATTGATAAAATAGGAGATATTCTTAAAGTCTATGACAAGCATCTGATTAAGATTGAAGGTCATACGGACAATGTACCGATGAGCAGTACAAAGAATTTCCAAAGTAATATGTGGCTTTCTACAGCCAGAGCGATAAAGGTGTTTGAATATCTGGTGGATACAAAGGGTCTTGACCCAAGAACATTGGAGGCTTCTGGTCGTGGTGAGTATGAGCCTTTAGGTGATAACAGCACTCCGGAAGGAAGAGCGAAGAACAGACGTGTAGAGATTAAGATTTACACAGAGACAGACTAAATTATAAGTTAGCATGAATAACATGGATGTTAACAAAGGATACGAGGAGAGAAACCTATGAAAAAGAATATGCTGACAGTTATTATCCTGGCATTATGTCTGGTTAATACAATTTTAAGTGCATTAGTGGTATTTGTTGTTGTTCCAACATCTCAGAGAACAGACAAGCTTATTACTCAGGTGGCTTCTGTAATCAACTTGGAATTAGAAGGCGAAGGTGCATCAAAGGTAGATATTGCAAGCATCGAGTCTTATAAAGTTGAAGAAGCAAAGACTATGAACTTAAAGATAAGTGACAATGGAAAAGAACATTATGCAGTAATGGATTATGTATCTCTTTCTATTAACAAAGAATCAGAAGATTACGCAAAATTACAGCCATTACTTGCAACACAGGATAGTGCGATTATGGATATTGTAGATTCTGTAGTTGGAAGCTATACATACGAAGAAGCGATCAATAACAGAGAACAGATGAAGGAAGAAATCCTTGAGAGGTTAAAGAAACATTTCGGTTCTACAGACTTTGTAATCGGAGTTACTTTAGGCAATCTGTTATTAAGCTAAGTAAATTCTTGGAAATACTGAAGTACATCTTCTGAATCATCAGAATTTGTGAGAAAAAATAAGAATAATTTACTATTCAAGAGAAAAAATACACAAGATGTTGTAATTTTGGCTCGGATATTGTAGAATATATTGGATAGCAGATTTTTAGTTGATTGAGAGGTGAGGAAAATGGGTGATGTCCTGTCACAAAGTGAGATAGATAATCTGCTTGCTGCGCTTAGTAGTGGTGAAGTGAATGTAGAAGAGATGAAGGAATCTAGCGAAAAGCAGGTAAAGAATTACGACTTTGCCAGACCTTCTAAGTTCTCAAAGGAACATCTTAGAACATTGGAGATTATCTTTGAGCATTATGCAAGACTTTTATCAACCCATTTGCCGGCATATTTAAGAAAGAATATTCAGGTAGATGTTATGAACTCAGAAGCCATTACATACTCTGAGTTTTCCAATGCGTTGTCGAATCCGGTATTGCTTGGTATTGTGAATTTTTCGCCATTGGAAGGCAATATTGTAATGGAACTTGCAGATAATCTGGGTTATACAATTGTAGATAGAATGTTAGGTGGTGGAGGTAATCCACTGGAGAAGAGCAGGGAATTTACAGAGATAGAGCTTATTATTCTGGAACGAGTTCTGAATACTTGTGTGAATCTTATGATTGAGCCATGGCAGAACGTAGTAGAAATATCTCCACGTTTAGAGCGAATTGAAACCAATAATCAGTTTGCGCAGATTATTTCTCCTAGTGAGATGACTGCTATTATTACTATGAACATTCGAATTGGTAATATAGAAGGGCTTATGAATATTTGTATTCCTTACGTATGTGTGGAGCCGGTTATTGATAAGTTAAATACAAAGTACTGGTATTCAACCATGACAGAAAAAGATGATGAGGGTGTTTATCAGGAAGCAATCGAAGAAATTATTTCCAAAGCCAAGATTCCAATTCGTGCGATTCTTGGAAAGAGCATTATTTCAGTAAATGATTTTATGAATATTCAGGTGGGAGATATTATCAGACTGGATACAAAGATTGATGATGAACTGGAAGTATATGTTGGAAATATCAATAAATTTACTGCATTACCAGGAGCATCTTCAGATGCCTATGCGGTTAGAATTACATCAGTAATAAGGGAGGAGCAATAATTTTATGGATGGAATGTTATCCCAAGAAGAAATAAATGCTTTGCTTGCAGGCGGAGCAGATGATATGGTAGCGGATACGTCCTCAGCATCAGTAGAGGTATTAACCGACGAAGAAAAGGATGCTGTGGGGGAAATCTCCAATATATGTATGGGAACAGCGGCTACAACCTTATCTACTTTATTAAATAACAAGGTTGTAATTACAACCCCTTCTGTTAGCTATACAACATTGGAGGAATTGTCAGCACAGTATGACAGACCTTGTATTTTTGTACAGATTTCTTATATTGAAGGATTAGATGGTAATAATATACTTATTTTAAAAGAAAGCGATGTTAAGATTATCACAGACCTCATGATGGGCGGAGATGGCAGCAATGTAGCAGATGAGTTGTCAGAACTCCATTTGAGTGCCATTAGTGAAGCAATGAATCAGATGATGGGTTCTGCATCAACTTCTCTTTCTTCTATGTTGAATAAGAAGGTTGATATCAGCCCACCAATTGCAAGTTTAATTGATTTGAATGATAGTCTGGAGGGCAATGAATTTTCAGAATTCCTTCGTGGCAGATTTGTTCAGGTTGCATTCCGTATGGAAATTGGTGATTTGATTGACAGTCAGATTATGCAGTTGTATCCTTTCGATTTTGCAAAGGAATTATATATGAAGTTTGCAGGAGGAGAGATTAATGACGCTTCTGCAAGTGCACCGGCATCGACACCAGCGCCAGCACCACAGCCGGCTCCGGTACAGCAGGCACAGCCTCAGGCTGCACCACAGATGGCACCACAGCCAATGCAGCAGCCAATGATGCAGCAATCAATGATGATGCAACAGCCAATGATGCAACAGCCAATGATGCAACAGCCTATGATGATGCAGCAGCCTATGATGCCAATGGGAGATGTGAATGTACAGCAGGCTCAGTTCCAGCCATTCATGCCTGGTATCAGTCCATTAGAGCAGCAGGAGAACATCGATTTAATTATGGATGTTCCTTTGGAAGTAACGGTTGAGCTTGGTAGAACCAATAAGTCTATTAAAGAAATTCTTGAATTTTCACCAGGTACAATCATTGAGCTTAACAAGCTTGCAGGTGAACCAATTGATGTATTGGTTAATGGTAAGTTCGTTGCGAAAGGTGAAGTAGTAGTAATTGAGGAAAGCTTTGGTATCCGCGTTACTGAAATTGTAAGATAGGTATTTAATCAATATGCCGGTATGGTTTTACTGGCAGTTGACATATTAAATAAATAGATAGGAGAGAACTATTATGGCAAAAAACGTTTTAATTTGTGATGACGCAGCTTTTATGAGAATGATGATTAAGGATATTTTAACTAAGAATGGTTACAATATCGTAGGCGAAGCTGAGAATGGTTTAAAGGCAGTTGAAAAATTCAACGAAACAAAACCAGATTTAGTAATGATGGATATTACAATGCCTGAAATGGATGGTATCCAGGCACTTAAGAAAATCAAAGAAGCTGATCCAAGTGCAGTTGTAATTATGTGTTCTGCTATGGGACAGCAGGCAATGGTTATTGAATCTATCCAGTCTGGTGCTAAGGACTTTATCGTTAAACCTTTCCAGGCAGATAGAGTTCTCGAAGCTGTTCAAAAAGCAATAGGTTAAGAGAGTATGTTTCTATCAGTAGGAATTTCCAGTGTGGAAAGCTTTTTGAGTCTGTTAGGCGTTGTTGTTGTGTTCGTTATTGTACTTGCATTAAGTTATGTGACAACAAAGTGGCTTGGCGGCTCAGGGTTGCTCGTGCAAAGGAGTAAGAACATTTCTATTGTGGAATCTTATAAACTGGGTTCTAATACATATATTCAGCTTGTAAAGATTGGTAAGAGATATTATGCATTAGGCATCGGTAAGGATACAGTAGAGTATCTTTCTGAAATCGCGGAGGAAGATCTTGATTTAGAGCAGTATCAAAGCTTGATGGGGAAGGCTCAGACTCCGGAAAGCTTTAAAGATATCTTGTCTAAAGTGAATAAGAAAAGATGCGGTGATTAAAAGCAAATAAAACGACATATAAATTATAAAGTAAAGGTTGGTAATCATGAACAAAGGTAATAGAAAAATTCAAAAAAGGAGTTTCAGATTTTTGGGTTTTTTGATGCTGATGTGTTTATTAACCTTTATTTGTGCTGTTCCCGTTTATGCGACGGAAACGAGCCCGTCTGGAATCTATGAAGAAACGACGCCGGAGAATACGGAGACGCCGGTAGATATGAGTATTGATAATGAGGACATTTCTGATCCGGATCTTTTATTGAATAGTACAGATGGGTTTGAATTGAATATTACTTCTAATGCAGGTAGTACAAGTCTTTCATCTACATTACAGATGATGATTATGCTTACGATTTTGTCCATTGCACCATCTATTCTATTGATGGTTACTTCGTTTACGAGAATTATTATTGTTCTCCATTTCGTAAGAGCGGCATTAGGATTACAGACAACCCCACCTAATCAAATTTTGATTGGGCTTTCTCTGTTTTTAACATTTTTCATTATGTCACCGGTATTTTCAGAGGTGAATACAGAGGCTATCAAGCCTTTGTCTGCTAATGAAATTACGCAGGAAGAGGCGATTGAGAGAGGGTTAGAGCCAATTCGTGAATTTATGTTTAAACAGACAGATACAAAGGATTTGAAGCTATTTTTAGAAATTGCTGATATTCCTTCTGAAGATTTAAAGGATACAGACGATATCCCAACAACTGTTTTAATTCCTTCATTTATGATAAGTGAGCTTAGAAAAGCTTTTGTAATGGGATTTTTGATTTATCTGCCATTTATTATCATGGATATGGTGGTTTCTTCAACTCTTATGTCTATGGGTATGATGATGCTTCCACCTACGGTTATTTCATTGCCGTTCAAACTGTTACTTTTTGTTTTGGCAGATGGATGGAATCTGATTATAGGAGAGTTGGTTAAAACCTTCTACTAGCAGAATTTGTAGTATGAATGAGGAGGAGATAGTATATGTCACCAGAGCAGGTTATAGATATTGCAAGAGAGACATTGTGGATTATCGTAAAATCGTCAGCTCCGATGTTACTGGTTTCCCTGGTGGTAGGTCTGGTTATCAGTGTTTTCCAGACGATAACTTCCATTCAGGAGCAGACACTTACCTTTGTTCCTAAGCTTTTATCTATTTTTGCCGTGATTGTATTATGCGGTAGCTGGATTATGAATAATATAGTAGAATTTATGATTGAATTATGCAGGAATTTCGGGAATTTCATTCGGTAGTTAAAAGGAGCATGATATGGAATTATCATTTACAGTAGAACAGCTGGAATTTTACCTGTTGATTATTGTAAGAATATCTGCATTTATTGCCACAGCTCCTTTTTTGAGTAATGTGAACATTCCAAGAAAAGTAAAGGCTGGGCTTGCAGTTTTCTTGGGACTTGTAGTTGCCAGTGCAACTGCTTATGAGCCACTGGAGTACATAGGTGTCATTGGTTTTGCTGGTGTTGTTATAAAGGAAATGGTAGTAGGACTGGCGCTTGGATATATTTCCAGTATTTGTATGTACATTGTTAATTTTGCGGGACAGTTTATTGATATGGAGATAGGATTTTCCATGGCAAATGTAATGGATCCGTCTACTAAAATTCAGTCTACTGTTACCGGTAATTATTATTCTTATATGGTAATGTTTATGATGTTTGTAACCAATATGCATTACTATGTAATAGAGGCTATTTTGGATTCTTTTAAGCTTGTTCCAGTTGGACAGGTAGTGTTACATGACCAGATGTATAAGGTAGCCCTTAAGTTTATGAGTGACTATTTTTTAATAGGGTTTCGTATTGTACTTCCTGTATTTGCGGCAATCCTGTTAATTAACATAGTATTAGGGATTTTAGTAAGAGTCGCTCCGCAGATGAATATGTTTGTAATTGGTATGCAGCTAAAGATATTTGTTGGATTAAGTATTCTTTTGTTAGTGGTGGAGATGATTCCTACTGTGTCTGATTTTATTTTTGAGGAAATGAAAACAATGATGCAGCTTATGATAGAAGCATTTACATAATAGATTGTTTAAGGATTTCCCATACTTGCAAGGTGGGTATCAATGAAAATGGAAGAAAAGTATTATTTGTCTTATAACCTGCAGTTCTTTGCAAAAGATGGGGAAGGCGGCGAAAAGACAGAAGAACCTACAGCCAAAAAGTTAAAGGATGCCAGAGAAGAGGGGCAGGTTGCCAAGAGTCAGGATATTATTATTGCATTCAGTCTTTTGGGATTATTTTTAACTTTGAAGGTGCTGGTTGGTTATATTGGAGAATCCTTTATGGGTTCTTATAAAGAAGTATATGGAATGATATCATCGGTTACGAGTGAGCCGTTTACGAAAAATACAGCAAGCAGTATCATTCAGTTTGGAATTGTCAAAGTGTTAGTGATAGCAGCACCTATTTATGTAGTTGCAGTGTTAGTGGCATTTGTTACAAATATTTATCAGGTAAAGTGGGCACCAACAACGAAACCCTTAATGCCTAAATTATCAAAATTAAATCCAATCTCTGGGTTTAAGAAGATATTTTCTATGGATAAGGTGGTAGAACTGCTTAAATCTGTAGCTAAGATTGGAATTATTAGTTATATTGTGTATGATGCACTGAAAGACCAGTGGGGACTACTTAGAAGTCTTTATGATGTGGAGTTGGTATCTGCAATCGCATTGATTGGGGATACGGTGATTAGTCTTGGAATTAAGATAAGTGTATTTTTCGTTGCGATTGCGCTTGTTGATTATTTATATCAGAAGTATAAGTTTAAAGAAGACATGAAGATGACCAAGCAGGAAGTGAAGGATGAATATAAACAGACAGAAGGGGATCCTCATGTTAAGGGACAGATCAGGCAGAAGATGCGTGAAGCAGCAAGACGCCGTATGATGCAGGAGCTGCCGCAGGCAGACGTCGTTATTACGAACCCGACTCACCTGGCAGTTGCTATTAAGTATGACAGGGAGAGTAGTAAGGGGGCGCCGGTAGTAATTGCTAAGGGTGCTGACCATCTTGCCGGGAAGATTAAAGAGGTGGCAAGAGAGAATGACATTGAGATTGTAGAAAACAAACCTCTTGCCAGAATGTTATATTATAACGTAGAAATTGGAATGGAAATTCCGCCAGAATTATATCAGATGGTTGCAGAAGTTCTTGCTTATGTATATCGTCTGAAAGGAAATGTGTAAGGAAAGGAGATGGAGAGTATGAAAAGAAATGATATGTTTGTTGGCTTGTATTTGATGGCAGCTGTTATATTCTTTATTATACCGATGCCTTCTCTTTTGTTGGATATTTTGATTGCATTGAATCTTGGTATTTCATTGATTATTTTGTTCTCTGCTTTATTTGCGAAAGAAGCATTAGAAATGTCAAGCTTTCCAACGTTACTGTTGTTTACCACAATTTTCCGTATTTCGCTTAACGTTTCTTCTACAAAGTTGATTCTTACAACAGGAGAGCCAGGTAACGTTGTAGAAACGTTCGGAAGCTTCGTTGGTGGAGATAACCTGGTTGTTGGTGGTATTATTTTCGTTATCCTTGTACTGGTGCAGATGCTGGTTATCAATAAGGGTTCTGAACGTGTATCAGAAGTAACAGCACGTTTTACATTAGATGCGATGCCTGGTAAACAGATGGCCATTGATGCGGATTTGAATACCGGAGCGATTACCGATGAAGAAGCAAAAGCCAGAAGACAGAAGATTCAGGATGAGTCAGCATTCTTTGGTTCCATGGACGGTGCTACTAAGTACGTAAAGGGAGATGCTACTGCAGGTCTTATTATTACGGTAATCAACTTAGTCGGCGGTATCCTAATGGGTGTGTTATTTAATAATATGGAGATTGCCGATGCTTTAGAAAAATATACGATTTTAACCATTGGTGATGGTCTTGTATCACAGATGCCATCTCTTATGATTTCTTTGGCGACTGGTATTCTTGTTACCAAGGTATCGAAAGAAGCGGATATTGGGGATATTTTAGTAAAACAGCTCTTCTCCATTCCAAAGGTACTTTATATGGTTGGTGCAGCCATGATTATGCTGGCTGTATGTACACCACTTAATATCGTTATTTTCTCAGCTTATGGTATTATATTTATTATCACAGGCAGAATGGTAGAAAACCATCTTGAGGTTCAGGACATTGAAACAGAGGTCAATACCGATGAAACCTCTGCAGATGAAATTCGCAGACCAGAGAATGTGGCATCCTTATTACAGGTTGACCCGATTGAGTTAGAGTTTGGTTATGGTATTATTCCACTGGCTGATGTGAATCAGGGTGGTGACTTGTTAGATCGAGTAGTTATGATTCGTAGACAGATTGCACTTGAGCTTGGTTGTGTAGTTCCAATGATTCGTCTTCGTGATAATATTCAGCTTAATCCAAATCAGTATGTGATTAAGATTAAAGGGGTTGCCGTTAGTGAAGGTGAGATTTTATTTGACCACTATATGGCAATGAATCCTGGATATGTAGAAGAGGAGATTACAGGTATTCCAACCTTTGAGCCTTCCTTCCATCTTCCGGCCATCTGGATTACGGAAGCGCAGAGGGAGAGAGCAGAATCTCTTGGATATACAGTAGTAGATCCACCTTCCATTATTGC
>CAZRLE010000025.1:11810-18276 GCA_964600705.1 uncultured Lachnoclostridium sp.
CAAGACAGGATGTACAGAATCTTATTAATAATGTACAGGAAGCCAATACTACTCTGATTGGCGAATTAGTACCTAAGCTTTTAAGTGTAGGTGAGATTCAGAAGGTATTACAGAACTTATTAAAGGAAGGTATCTCTATCCGAGATTTAATTACAATTTTTGAAACTTTGGCGGATTATGCTCCGACTACAAGAGATACTGACCTTTTAACGGAATATGCAAGACAGAGTCTTAAGAGGGCAATTTCAAGCAAATACTTCCCTGCAACAGAAACTACAAGTGTAGTTACACTTGACCCTAAGATTGAGCAGGAAATTATGAACTCAGTAAAACAGACAGAACAGGGGGCATACCTTACGTTAGACCCAGAAACTGTTCAGGAGATTATCCAGTCGGTTAAGGATGAGGTCTCTAAGCTTGAAAATCTTGGAAAGAATCCAATTATTATTACATCTCCAATTGTGCGTATGTATTTTAAAAAGCTTACATCTGACTATTTCAGGGATTTAATTGTCATTTCCTACAATGAAATCGAGTCAAATGTTGAATTACAATCAGTAGGGATGGTGACAGTTTAGTGATTATTAAGAAGTTTCAGGCAGAAACCGAAACAGAGGCGATAATGCTTGCCAAGGAAGAGCTTGGTAAGGATGCTATTGTAATGAATATAAAAATGATTAAACCAAGAGGGCTTTATCGTTTTTTTAAAAAGCCGATGGTAGAAGTGACTGTGGCTGCCGATGAGGATTCAAAAAATTCTGACGGAGAGAAAATGCTATCTGAACTCAAGAAGTTTAAATTAGAAAAACCAGAAGAGGTGCAGGCAGAAGAAGTATCAAAACCACAGCCACAGCCGCAGCCCACATTACCTCCACTTCGCAGTAATGCCAATATCTACAATAATCCTAATATTATTGTAGAGGAAAAAGAGGATAAAGTGGATTCCGGTTCTTTTGCAGGTGAAAGTGCTATTGAGCAGAAATTAAATGAGCTTCAGAAACTGGTAGAAAAGCAGATTCGTGAAAAGGAAGAAGCTTTGGTTGTTAAGAAAGAACAGAAAGAAGAAGAAAAGCCTGAAAGTAAGACTGTAATTTATACCAGATTGATTAAAGAGCAGATGGTAAATAATGAAGTGGATTCTAAGTATGCAGACCAGATTATTGATGAAATTAAAACCGGTATCAGCGACGAATCCACAGTGGATAATGTATTATCCAGTGTTTATCAGAAGATTGTCCTGAAAATTGGTCAGGTAAAGACTATCTCTATTGAAGAAAATGCTCCAAAGTATATTTTCTTTATCGGACCGACAGGAGTAGGGAAAACAACCACAATTGCAAAGATTGCCTCTGATTTGAAGTTAAAGAAAAAGGCAAACGTTGCGATGATAACTGCAGATACTTATCGTATTGCAGCAGTTGACCAGCTTAGAACTTATGCAAGTATCCTGAGTATTCCATTGAAAGTTGTTTACACAGCAGAGGAAATGGAAAACGTTAAGAATGAGTTAACCGGCTATGATGTTGTATTGGTTGATACAGCAGGAAGATCACACAAAAGTGAAGAACAGAGAGAAGATGTTAGTAAGCTCCTTGCAACCACACCAGAGGAAGAAAGAGATGTATATTTGGTGTTAAGTGCAACAACAAAATATCGTGATTTGATTAAAATAACGGAACGATATAGTGAAATTTCAAAATATAATCTGATTTTTACAAAGATGGATGAAACAGATTGTGTGGGAAATATTCTTAATATTCATATGATGACGGGAGCACCGCTGTCGTATGCGACATATGGTCAGAATGTTCCTGACGATATTGGTCAGTTAGATGCTCAAAGTATTGCAAAGAAACTGTTGGGAGGCAATAATTAATGGATCAGGCAACACAGCTTAGAAATATAATTAAACAAAGTCAACAACGTCCGTTGGCAAGAGTAATTACGATTACCAGCGGGAAAGGCGGTGTTGGAAAGACAAGTATCTCTGTAAATTTAGCAATTCAGTTGCAGAAAATGGGAAATCGAGTTGTTATTCTGGATACTGATTTTGGTTTGGCAAATATTGAAGTTATGTTAGGAATTCGTCCTAAATATAATCTGGGTGATTTGATTTTTAAAGGTAAGAGTATTCGGGAAATTATAACACCAGGACCATTTGGAGTTGGATTTATCTCCGGTGGTTCAGGAATACAGGAATTAAATGATTTGAGTAAAGAACAGATTCAGATCATGCTACAGAAGCTATGTGAGCTGGATGAAATTGCAGATATTATTATTGTAGATACTGGTGCAGGAATCAATGAGTCTGTACTTGGATTTGTGACTGCAAGCTCAGAAGTATTATTGGTAGTAACACCAGAGCCAACTTCCATCACAGATGCCTATGCGTTATTAAAGGCACTGGATAAGCGCGTTGATTTTCAAAAACAGGATACAACCCTTCGAATGATTTCAAATCGAGTAGAGGGTGTGGCGCAGGGACAGAATTTGTACCACAAGTTAAGTACAGTTGTAAATGAATTTTTAAGCCTTAAGTTAGAATTCCTAGGTACAATTCCAATGGATTATAGTTGCTCGAAGGCTATTTTACAGCAGACACCGGTAACTATTGCTTACCCGAATGCCAATTCTTCACAGGCTATTTTCAATCTGGCTGCACAGATTAATAATAAAGGAACAATGACACAGGCAGAAAAGAAAGGGGTTTCCAACTTCTTTGCCAAATTAGTCCGCAAAGTAGGAAGATAGAAGTAGGTAGCAGTATGACGGCAGGTATTGTAGAGTATGGTTGCAAAGAACCCGTTATCAGACGAAGGCATTATCGAATGGATTGTTTTTGGAATGTAGAATGCCAGGAGATTTCCTGCAAAGAAGGGCAGGAAATAAAAGATGACTGGTTTGAGGCAATGACTGCTGATATTAGTGGTGGTGGATGCAGGTTCAATTCCGCGAGACAATTAAATCAGGATAGCACACTTGTGATGAAGATTAAAAATCCTGATAAAAATAAAGATGATGAACTTTCAGTGGAAGCAAAAGTGATTACGTCTCAGTTGTTGTCCAATCGAAAGGAAGTATATGAAACGAGAGTTCGATTTGTGAATCTTTCATTCATAGAACAGGAGCAGCTGATTCGATGGATATTTGAAGAAAAGAGAAAGTTCAAGTGGCAGGAAAGGGGTTTAGGAAATGAAGAAAAATATTTTGATTATTGATGACTCTGCACTTATAAGAAGGGTACTATCTGATATAATAAATTCAGATGAAAGACTTCAAGCAGAGGATATTGCTACAAATGGTATAGAAGGCTTAGATTTAATCGTATCTAACCCTAACAAGTATTCTGCCATTCTGTTAGACATTAATATGCCTAGAATGAATGGGCTTGAGTTTCTCGAAAAATTAAATAAGCATAATATCAAGATTCCAACTATTGTAGTAAGTACAGTTGCAAAAGAAGGAGCGAAAGAGACAATCAGAGCATTGGAACTGGGTGCATTTGATTTCGTTACCAAACCGGGAAGCTTTTTAGAAGCGAAGAGTGATACCTTTAAGAATCGAATTTTAGAGGTGATTTTAGTAGCGGTAAAATTGGATGCGGAACATCTGGATTCTTCCATAGCAGCTCTTAAGAAGTCGGAGAAGGCTCCGGAAGCCAGAACACCAAGGACAACCATAGCGACACCGGTTAGAAGACCGATGAGTGCCGGCAAGTGTCTTAAGGGAACTAAGCTGGTTGCAATTGCCTGCTCAACAGGAGGTCCAAGGGCATTACAGGATGTAATTCCAACTCTTCCAAGAAATTTAGATGCGCCGGTACTTTTAGTACAGCATATGCCGGAAGGATTTACTAATTCTTTAGCAGTACGTCTTAATGAAATGAGTCAGATCAGAGTAAAAGAAGCAGAAGACGGAGATGTTTTGGAAAAGGGAGTTGTTTACATAGCAAAGGGTGGACGCCAGATGCGTTTGAACCGTGTATCAGAAGGTAATTATAAGATTGCAGTGGTTCAGGAACCTGCTAGAAATGGACTTAAACCATGTGCAGATATTATGTATGAATCTTTAATTTCTTCTGATTTTGAAGAAATCACCTGTGTTGTATTAACCGGCATGGGTGCAGATGGAACCAGTGGTATCAAGCAACTTAAAGAAAACAAAAAAATTTATGTAATAGCACAGGATGAAGCTACATGTACCGTATATGGTATGCCAAAGGTAGTGGCACAGTCTGGACTTACAGATGAAGTGGTATCTTTGAAAAAGATTTCCGGAGCTATTACACAGAACGTGGGGGTGCGCTAAATGGACGTAAGCCAATATCTTGAGATTTTCATTGATGAAACAAAAGAACATTTACAGAATTTAAGTGACCAGTTATTAATTTTAGAACATGAGCCAGACAATGCGGATACAGTAAATGAGATTTTCCGTGCTGCTCACTCTTTAAAGGGTATGGCAGGAACAATGGGTTACAAGAGAATGCAGAAGTTAACTCATAACATGGAAAATGTATTCCAGGAAATTCGTAATGGCAATATGAAGGTTCAGGCTAATCTGGTAGATGTATTATTCAGAGGACTGGATGCTTTAGAATCTTACCTTGAAATTATTCAGAGTACTTCTGACGAAGGAACAGAAGATAACGAAGCGATTTTGAATGATTTAGACAGAATTCTTGCAGAAGGAACTGGTGCAGCACCAGTGGTGCAGGCAGCACAGCCAGCACCTGCAGCAGCTAAGGAAGCAGCTTTAGCCAATGAAGAATTAATGAAATTCAAACAGCTTAAAGTGACAGAATACGACGTTGACGTTATCGGTAAAGCAAAAGAAGCCGGACAGAATGTATTCGGATTAACGGTATATATTGAAGAAAACTGTATTTTAAAAGCAGCAAGAGCATTCTTAGTATTTAAAGCATTAGAAGAGCTCGGTGAAGTTGTAAAGTCTGCACCGGAAGTACAGGATATTGAAGATGAGAAATTTGACTTTGATTTCAGTGTAGTATTTATTACTGCTGCAGATATGGCTAAGGTAAAAGCTGCTGTATCCAGTGTTTCTGAAATCAAGGATGTTCAGATTGATGTATTTGATGCTTCTTCCTATAAGAGTGTTCAGGAAGTACCAAAGATAGAAGAAGTAAAGGAAGAAGTACCACAGGTACAGATGGCAGCACAGCCGGCACAGTCTGCACAGGCCGGACAGGCTGGACAGGCATCTGCTAAGAAGGCAGCCGGCAAACCGGTAGCAAGCCGTTCTGTCAGAGTAGATATTGACAAATTAGATGTTTTAATGAATCTTGTTAGTGAGTTAATCATTGCGAAGAATGGTCTTGTATCCATTGGAACTACAGATAGTGGGACAAAGGATATGGCGGCTTTCAATGAGCAGATTGAATACTTAGAACGAGTTACTACAAATCTTCATGAATCTGTTATGAAGGTTCGTATGATGCCAATTGAATCTGTTGTGAATAAGTTCCCACGTATGATGCGTGACCTTTCCAAGAAGCTTGGTAAGAAGATGGAATTATACATGACTGGTGAAGATACAGAATTAGACAGAACTGTAATCGATGAAATTGGTGATCCATTACAGCACTTACTCCGTAATGCAGCGGATCATGGTCTTGAAAGCAATGAAGAAAGAATTCGTCTTGGCAAACCAGAAGTTGGTTCTGTTTACTTAGATGCATACCAGGAAGGTAACAACGTAGTTATTGAAGTAAGAGATGATGGTGCGGGTATTAACGTAGAAAAGGTTCGTAATAAAGCCATTGAAAAAGGAACAATTACACCAGAACAGGCTGAAAATATGACAGATAAAGATGTTATCGATTTGTTGTTCAGACCAAGCTTCTCTACGGCAGAAAAGATTTCTGATGTATCTGGTCGTGGTGTAGGTCTTGACGTTGTTAAGACTAACATTGAAAAATTAGGTGGTGACATCGAATGTAAAACTGCACTTGGACAGGGAAGTATATTTACAATTCGCCTTCCACTTACACTTGCTATTATTCAGGCACTTATGGTTGAACTTGGTAATGAGCAGTACGCAATTCCTCTTGGAAGCATTGAGACAATCGAAGATGTACCTGTTTCCGATATCAAGTATGTACAGACAAAAGAAGTAATTACTTTAAGAGGAACTGTTATTCCATTAGTTCGTTTAGACAAAGTATTAGACGTTGAACCAAGAGACGAAGAACCAGAAAGCTTAACTGTTGTTATTGTTACTAAGGGCGATAAGAAAGCCGGCTTAGTAGTAGATAAGTTAAATGGTCAGTTAGAAATCGTTATTAAGTCCATTGGTAAGTATATCAACAATGATAAGGTTATCAGTGGTGCAGCAATTCTTGGTGATGGTGAAGTTGCTCTCATTGTTGATCCGAATGCTTTAGTATAGGAGGTAGTGGAGAATGGCTGATATGAATACAACAACTATAGAAGATGGAAAGCAGTAT